>NZ_CP133720.1:3912882-4069323 GCF_031326225.1 Undibacterium cyanobacteriorum
TCTGGGAATGGAAAGAAAAATCGGGCTCCACGATTACCGGTCAAATGCGCCGTATGGGTGCTTCTGCTGATTGGAATCGCGAATACTTCACGATGGATGCAGAGCGCTCCAGAGTGGTGACTGAAGTGTTTGTACGCTTGGTCGAACAAGGTTTGATTTATCGCGGCAAACGCTTAGTGAACTGGGACCCAGTCTTGGGTACCGCCGTCTCCGATTTGGAAGTGGTATCGGAAGAAGAAGATGGCTCGATGTGGCACATCCGTTATCCATTCGCCGATGGCAGCGGTCACTTGACCGTAGCAACGACACGTCCAGAAACTTTGCTCGGTGATGTCGCCGTGGCGGTTGATCCAACTGACGAGCGCTACACGGCCTTCGTTGGCAAGAGGTTGAAACTGCCTCTGACGGATCGCGAAATTCCTGTCATCGCTGATAGTTATGTCGATAAAGAATTCGGCACTGGCTGCGTCAAGATCACACCAGCACACGACTTCAACGATTACGCTGTAGGTCAACGTCACAATCTGCCATTAATCAGCATTCTCACATTGGATGCCAAAATCAATGACAACGGCCCCGCTGCTTATCAAGGCATGGACCGCTTCGTCGCACGTAAACAAATGGTGGCAGATCTCGATGCATTAGGCTTACTCGAATCTGTCAAACCACACAAACTAATGGTGCCACGTGGTGACCGTACCAATGTCGTCATCGAACCGATGTTGACCGATCAATGGTTCATGGCGATGAGCAAACCAGCACCAGAGGGCACACACTTCCCAGGCAAATCGATTGCCGAAGTCGCACTCGAAAGAGTCGCGAATGGTGAAGTGAAATTCGTCCCAGAAAACTGGAACACCACCTACAACCAATGGCTCAACAATATTCAAGACTGGTGTATCTCACGCCAATTGTGGTGGGGTCATCAAATCCCAGCATGGTATGGCGACAACGGCGAAGTCTTCGTGGCACGCAATGAAGCCGAAGCCAAAGAGAAAGCCGCCGCTGCTGGTTACACTGGCACATTGAATCGCGACAACGACGTGCTCGATACATGGTTCTCTTCTGCACTGGTCCCATTCTCCACCATGGGCTGGCCAGAATTGACGGTCGATAGCAAACTGTTCTTGCCATCTTCTGTCTTGGTGACTGGTTTCGACATCATCTTCTTCTGGGTAGCGCGCATGGTCATGATGACGGCACACTTCACCGGCAAAGTGCCTTTCCACACCGTCTACGTGCATGGCTTGGTACGTGATTCTAGCGGTCAAAAAATGTCTAAGTCTAAAGGCAATACGCTAGACCCTATCGATTTGATCGACGGCATCAGTGTTGATGATTTAGTGACTAAACGCACTACTGGTCTCATGCGTGCAAGTGACGCGCCGAAGATTGAAAAGGCCACGCGCAAAGAATACGCCGATGGCATTCCTGCGTACGGTACCGATGCTTTGCGCTTCACGATGGCGAGCTACGCATCCTTAGGCCGTAACATCAACTTCGACTTAGGTCGATGCGAAGGCTATCGTAACTTCTGCAACAAATTGTGGAACGCGACCCGCTTCGTGTTGATGAATACCGAAGGCAAAGATTGCGGTTTCACCGGCACTGCGACTGACAATGATTTAGCGTACTCGCAAGCGGACAAATGGATCATCTCCACCTTGCAACGCGTCGAGGCCGAGATCGAAAAAGGTTTCGCCGACTACCGCTTCGATAACATCGCATCCGCCATCTACAAGTTCGTGTGGGATGAATACTGCGACTGGTACCTCGAAGTCGCCAAAGTACAAATCCAACAGGGCAACGATGCACAACAACGCGCCACACGTCGCACTTTGTTGCGCGTCTTGGAAGTAACTTTGCGTATGGCCCATCCTATCATTCCATTCGTGACCGAAGCCTTGTGGCAAACCGTAGCGCCATTGGCTGGCAAAACATTGAAAGTCGAAGGCGATTCTATCATGATGCAAAGCTATCCTTTGCCCAATGCGGAAGCCATCGACGAAGAAGCAGAACGTTGGATGACCGGCCTCAAAGCCAGCACCGACGCCTGCCGTAACTTGCGCGGTGAAATGCAATTGTCACCAGCAGTGCGCGTACCACTGTTGCTGCAACCAGCCAACGCTGCGGACAAAGCTCGCATGGAAAGCTATGCGCCATACATGGCCGCTTTGGCGAAACTCTCCGAAGTGCAAATCCTCGACACACTGCCAGAATCACCAGCTCCAGTCTCCATCGTTGGTGAAACCAAGCTGATGTTGAAAGTCGAAATCGACGTCGCTGCAGAACGCGAACGCCTGTCTAAAGAAATGGCGAAGCTCGAAGCAGAAATCAACAAGGCGCAAGCGAAACTCAGCAACGAAAGTTTTGTGGCACGTGCTCCAGCCGCCGTAGTCGAACAAGAGAAAGAACGCATGGCGAACTTCTCCGCGACCTTGAGCAAGATGAAGGAACAGTTTGCTAAGTTGGGTTGATTGATTTTAGTTGAGTTGCAAATGAAGAAGCGCTTCGAGGTTTGAAGCGCTTTTTTGTTGCGAGTAATCTGAACGCGAAGTAAGTCTCTTACACGAAGTTCCGTCATTCCCGCGAAAGCGGGAATCTAGGTTCTGTAGAATCACAGGCTTAAGATTAAAGTTGCGTAGGTTGGGCTGAAAAGCCCAACAATTTTTTTCACGCCGCTATAACGTTGGGCTTGGCAGCCCAACCTACGAGAAATCCATATTGAGCTGTAGGTCTGTAGAGCACCTACATTATTGAGGCCTAGCCTCCCGAGTAGGTTGCCGCTCTTACCTGCGATTTCTTGCCGCCCAGATGGACCGTAATCGTGACATAGGTATAATCACCGCAGCACTTGTCCTCACCCGCGACACAGGTGCTTTCGGTGCCAGTCACTTTTAATTCTACGAAGGTCGATCCGTCAGCAGACTTAAAACCTGAATCATCACCAACAGGAAAAACCGTAATCTTCTTCCCATTCACGGAAATCAACGCCCGTCCATCTTTTGACTTCGGGAACCCGAGCACACATGTTCCATCCCCGCCAGCCAAAAGCTTTTCACCTTTTCGAAATCCAACAAAGGGTGGGTGGCGTCGCCAATAACTTATCGACTCGGTATCCGTTTGCTCATCAAAGTAAGAGCAGTCTTCTCCTCGAAGATTATCAATCGTCAGGTTGCCTGCGATCGAAGCTGAGGAGTATAGCCAGAGCAATGTCAAACATAAAATCTGAATTAGTAATCGCATAAATTCCAAACCTTCCTCAATACATAAAATCGAGGTTAAACCAGCCATGTAGGGCGGGTGCAACCCGCGCCACCGCATGATTTCCGATTCTGATCACACAACATTCTAATTGAAATGCTTAATCTGCAAATAAAGTTTGCGGCCTTCTTTCGTTTTTACAAGTTTTGGAGTTAGTACGGCTGTGCCTATTCCACTCCACGCACGATTCCGACTCCACTCTTTCATCCAATAGAAGTCCACTCACTTCATCTCCGCCGCATCCTTCTTTGCTTCCTCAATTTCCGCCTTACTCATCTGCGATTCAACATACTTGCGATAAGTCACAGCATCTTCGTAGTCACCCGCAAGAATCAGCCATTTCAAGGCAGCGACATTGTCGATTGCTACGCCTTTTCCTTTGAAGTACATCAGCCCCAGCTGATACTGTGCGCTCGCGTTCTTCTGTTCGGCAGCCTTAGAGAACAGATCGCGCGCTTTATCATAGTCACGTGTCACCCCATGACCGCTGACGTACAAAACACCTAAACTGTATTGCGCGTCAGCATACCCTAGCTCCGCGGCCTTACTAAACCAATGCACAGCCATCCCGTAATTGGGAGCGACACCCTTGGCTTTTGCATACATGCGGCCAAGATTGACTTGTGCTCGTACGTTATTCTGTTGCGCGGCTTTTTCAAACAGCGCTTTCGCTTCCACATAATCTTGAGTGACACCTTCCCCCTTCAAATACATCAAGCCAAGATTAAACTGTGCATCGGATTTTCCTTGGTCCGCCGCTTTCTTGAATGCCGCCGCTGCAGCAGAGAAATTTCTCTGTTCATACAAACTCACACCATCCGAAAAATCATCGGCGCGACAGAGCAAGGTCCAGCCTGTCAAACTCAACATCAGGAATAACTGTAGTAGCGATTTCATATTTTCAATCCTCACTATGACTCGATATCTCTGACGGAAAATGATCGATCAAATCTACATTCCAGCATAAACCAATTTTCCACCCAGTTCGAACTTTAAATCTATACGGCGACAATCGATTAGCAACAAACAGTTAAGAATTGCAATTCGGCTAGCTCATTGTACATCCTGGACGCCGCGATCACGCGCGCGAACCGCCGCAGAACCCGATTCTTTGCTATCCTAACGCCCTTCAGCGAATCGGCATTCTTCTTTAAGATTCCGTCGCACTCACTATCGGATATTCACTATGGCCTCATTACAAGATCAACTTCTCAAAGCCGGTTTAATCAATAAAGGGAAAGCCAAGCAGCTTCACCACGATAAATCAAATCAGAAAAAGGTCGAACGTCGTACTGGTGTGGAAAGTGTTGATGAGGCGCGTATCGCGGCCTTAGAGGTTCAGCAGAAGAATGCTGAGCGCGCACGCGAACTGAATGCGCAACGCGATGCGGCTGCGGCGCAAAAAGCGGTGTTTGCGCAAATTGTGCAGATGGTGGAAAAGAATCGTCAGAGCAAAGGCAATGGCGATATCGCTTACTACTACACGCTCGGCACCAAAATCGACAAAATCTATGTGTCAGAAGAGGTACAAAAACATTTGATCGCTGGACGCCTCATGATCGTCTGCATCGACGGCAAGACTGAATTACTGCCGCGTGTCATCGCAGAAAAAATCGAAGAGCGCGATCCGTCTTTGGTAGTACGCGTTAAAAAATCAAGCAATGAAGTCGATGAAGATGACCCGTATGCGGACTATAAAATTCCAGATGACTTTACTTGGTAAAAATCGTGCCTTTCAGTTTCTATTCAGGCACAAAATATCTGATGAGAGCTGGTCTACCATCGGTATTGACGACCGCGATACCGGAGCGCATTCCAGTGTAAACACCAGCATCGACGACTGCTATACCGGAGCGCATGCCAATGTAATAAGCTCCATCTTGCATCACCACCGTCGTGGGGTAAAGCAGCTTCCAGAATGCATTGAAGGCAATGATCTCAATGCGATTATCCGGGGTGAACTCCATGAGACTTGACGAACCAACGAAGACGATTGACTTCTGACCGCCGGATCCGACTCGTACTAGGGCCGCGGCTGGCGCATCCGGCAATAGCGTTAAGAGTATTGGTTGCGACGGTGTCTTAAAGTTACGAATCACGTGGATCGCACCGTGACTCGACATCATGTGTGACAGACCTGAGAGAATATAAAGATCATCGTCAATCGGAATGAGTGCCTGGATATTTCCTCTAAAGAATGGTGCACCATCTGCTTTAACCTCGTTGAGGTAGAGGCCGCCTCCAAACTCTCCTTGATTGACGCCAATGTATTTGACTGTACCAGTATCAAATACCAAGTTTTCTTTTGGACGATGATAATTGATTTGCTCAATCGCGAGGTCTGGACTGAGTGATAGGAAAGTGGTTTTCCGATCTCGATTCATGCGATTGAGTTCGTCAGAGCTAGTCGGTACAGGTTTCTCGACAAATCCACGTTTCTTCATTTGATCGGCGATACTATCTGCACACGCAGACGCGCTCAACGCGCACAAGAATACGAATAAACAAAAAGCTTTCAAACTATTCTCCGCATAAAAATTGACCGACTTACCGACAGATTAAAACATCGTCATACACACTGCGTCGCCAACGCATTTTTTCACAATGACTTGCAGTGTACTATTGCCCTGCCAAGCTCTCAAGAAAAACGTTTCGATAAGCAGATTATCGCTTTCGTAGGAACTACAAATGCACGGTGGTCAGTGGAAATTCCTTCGCTTCTTTCATGCATGATAGGCGCGACAACTTAGACACCGTTTTGAAATGTTTTACGCAATGTAGGGCAGGTGCAACTAAGTCTCGAACTCTAGGCAATACAGTCCGCATTGTTGAGCAAGCGAAATGATAGGCTCAGCACGTTCACGTGAATTGAAGAAGCAGACGTTCGTGTCATCCCAAGACGCGGCGAATAAACAATCGTATTCAGGCAAGATAATAAATTGCTTCGGCGACCTTGTTGGGTCAATACGGCACTGCTGAAGGAAGCCACTCTTATTGAGATACTTCTTGATGATAAGTTTTGATTTGCGCGGCCAACGGCCACGATATCGAACCGTGTACACTTCCGTCGATTCAAACAATAAGGCCCAATGCTGACGGAATTTTTGATCTCTTTCACTACGTTCTGGTCCATCGAAGCAATCCATTAAGTGCCATTCGCTTTCATCACGTAACCAATGATCAAATACAGATATGGCGAATCGCCCCATAGAATGGTCTTCGTTTTCGCGCACGTCCCGGAGTTCGGGGAATTGAAGCTTTAAAGCCTGCTGCTTCTCATCAGATAGTGACTGCAACAATTTCATGATTTTTTATTAAAGTGGACAAAGCCAAGTCAATTGTAATTCGACTTCATTTATCCTCGATTGAAAGTTCGACAGCGCGGGTTGCACCCGCCCTAATTGTTCGTTTAATTCCGCGAAGTGGAAGATCGGTGATGCGTGCTATGGCGATTCAATCACTCAAGCAAAGGAGCGCTCTAGGCCTCAGGTCATATCGAGCAGATGCTGCTCAATCTCTGCCCGCCCTTCGGTGCTCGTCATAGCCACGATCACATCACCGGCACGTAGTAGATATTGATCATCGGGGTTAAAAGTCCAATCATTGTTGGCGCGCACGGCGATCAGGATGTAATCGGGGCTGCGTAAGCGTAGTTTGCCCATCGGCGTGGCGGGGAAGTTTGCTGGTGCGACGACTTCTTCCACACGCAGATTTTTTTCCGACTTCAACATCTCATCGAGGAAACCCACCACGTGTGGGCGCACCATTGCCGATGCCATACGCATGCCGCCTGTGAAGTCAGGGCAGATCACCTCATCAGCACCCGCTTTACGCATTTTTTCGACATTACGCAATTCATGCGAGCGCGCCACGATACGTAATTTTGGATTTAACTGTTTGGCGGTAATGATGATCATCAAATTACGCGAATCATCGCCGGTCACGGCAAACAATCCATGCGCGTCTGTGATGTCGGCACCAGAAAGCAAATCATCATCCGATGCATCGCCATGCAGATAAAGTAGGTTAGGAAATTTTTCTCGATATTCTTCAAAATTGGTTTGTTCCGGATCGATCGCGACAAACGGACGGCCTGTCTTTTGCAATTCATGAGCGACATTGCGACCGACGCGGCCAAAGCCACATACGATGTAATGCTGGCGCAATTTTTTGATACGCTTTTCCATCCGTCTTCTCCGCAGGGAATAATCTAAATCTTTTTCTAAGAAAAATACTGTTAGGCTGGTGAACAAGAAAGTCAGTACGCCTAAACCAGCGATGCTCATGACACCGGCAAATATCTTGGCACCAAAGGTAGTGAGCGGTACGCCCTCGCCATATCCAACGGTTGAAATCGTGATCAAAGTCATGTAGACCGCATTCTCCCAGCTATGCTGGTCACCGATCCAATAGAAACCTATTGCGCCAACACCAATCAATGCCAGCAGAGTCAAAGCGGCCCAGCCGATACGCGCCATAATACGGCGCAGCTGACCGCTCTCGTCAGTCGCATCAGGCTGCATGGTCGACATCGCATCTTGCTGGTGTTGATCAGAGGTTCGCATACATTAAGGTGTTGTGGTTGTATGCCTGATTGTAGCTTTGCGCAATTTGAAGTGACTTGCATTTGCGCAAGAAAACTGATTTTGTCGCTTTTTGTGTTGCGTGTTTGTCGTAATGCGTCGTAGATTCTCGACATGCAAGCTATTTACATTGCTCGAAAGACGAGATGCTTTTTACTTCAATTGCATTTGGTGAAATTCCTGCACCTTCAGATTCGTCCACCAACACCACGAAGTCGCGCAAGATAAGATCGGCCTTAGCTTGCAAACAACTGCTTTTCACGCGACGAGCTTTGCCCAATTTTAGCTTTACATAGGCGTCCTGCATGCGCAATGCAAATTGCCGAAAATGAGGTTCAAACGCCGTGTTTTTTTGCATCACTGGACGTCGGGGCATGAACCAAAGATCACCTCCATCGCTCGGCTCGTAACTCACGATGCCTTGCAAATGCAGAGATCCCTGCAAAACAAATTTGCCATCGTAAGTGTTGCCATTGGCGTCATATCGATCTAAGGAAATACGTTCTCTGCTTAGGTCGGGCTTTTGTCCCTTAGAGTCTCTTAGCTCGCAAACTTGCACTAACTTGAGCTCTTTGGGCAAGCTAATTTCAACGTGTAAAAGATCGGAACCACAAGAGCAGCCTGTCGCGGGGCCATACTGCGCGAGCAAAAGGGAATCGGTTTTATGTAGTTTGGGACTCGCTGCAAAAAAGAACGGCGAGCTTATTGTTGCGAAAGCTCACTGATCTCGATCTTCTCCGGTACCTTCCACTTCACAAAATGCCCTGCGCCGACGGCTGCGATCCACTGTTGCGTTTCTTCGGCACTATGTAGCGGCGCTAAATCGTACACATATCCCGGAAGGATTTGACCGCGGCGCAACACATAGCTAGGACCACTGGGATTATCATTGTCTCTAACGGACCAACTATCCGCTGATACGCGTTGCAAGCGATAATTGCTACGTTCAAGCTGGAAACGCAAATCGTAGCGATCACAACTCCCCATACAATAAGGCTCAATTTTCGTTGGTGCAAGAAACTCGATAGTACTACCGCGTGTGGCATGATGCCGATAATGCTGCCCCCAAATCTTGTTCTTTGAACGCCACAACCACATTTGATAGACGCCAAGATCTTTTCCAGTATCGTCAAAGGTGGTGCTGAACACGCCAAGAAATTCCACCGCGTCAGTGGCGTTCTTTTCGAGTGGGAAACGCGGCGCTGCGACTTTTGTAAACTGCGTCGTCTGCGGTGAAGGGTTCGGTCCAACGTCGCCAGAGAAGGCAAAATGCTCACGATCGATGACGTTTATTTTGCCCGAGAGCGGCGTCACGTCCTTACTTTGGTTCTGCCATTCATAAGCATCGCCGCCGAGATGCTTAAGCCTTCCCTGATGCTCATACAACTCGGTACTCCACAGCCATACGTCAAGTGCATCATTGATCACGATCTTCGCGAAACGACTGTCATTCCCATCAGCCACATAATGCCCAGCAATAGTGCCGCCAGTTTCAGTGATAGGGCCAAAAAAACGCGCCTGAACCTGATCATCGCGCAAACGTGCTTCGTAGCGGAAGCGGCGCCCCAGGTCGAATTGCATACTGCTTTGTTTGCTCTCGTGCGAAATAGAAGCATAGCCCGCGATTGCCAATAGTGGTACAGCGAGACACCACGCAGCGATAAGTTTAGAACGCCATTTTGATTCGACACTCAGCGCAGAATTCTTTGCGTAAATCGAATAGGCAATTCCATAGATGAGATAGAGCAATCCATAAGGCAGCATCAAGATGAACACATCAATACGAATCGGTGCCACTACTGCGGGCGACCAGAGCAAGCTCATATAGGCCTCATACAGTGCCAACACGATACTCAGTCCATACAGAAGACGCAGCGGACCGCGCTTGAATTCAGTGGGAGCTCCTGACGACAAGATAGAGATCGGTAGCCAATTCAGTAGTGCTAAGAAATAGGCGATCGTAAACAGAGAGGACATAAAATTGACAACGCCTAATTCCAAAGGAATACGAGCCATCACAAATACTCAGTACGACGCTTTACCTCTTCTAGGCGCATATTCGGAAAAAGCAATGCGACGAAGCGAGCATTCGGCTCAGGGTGGATAGAAAAACCGCTGGCATAGTAACACCCGCCGATGGGTAAGCCCTAAGAATTCCATAAGTATCGATTGCTACCACTCGCGGGATTGAGGTGCTCAACTCATCCCCTCGCATCCAGAGAAACGCCAGTGCAACACAAAGAATGGAAAGCTTCACGCATGCGGCAAAACTCATTGCCAGCGACCAACAGCCTTATTCTTTAATAACGTACTTTCCTTTAACATAGTGGTATTTTTGATTTTCGGCCGGTTTAATCTGAAGATTATCGGCTAGCCTAGTCCCACTGAAGATCACCGACAGCTCAGGAAACTCCGTTGGCTTCGTTTGCAGTAATTGAATTTGTCCAACGTAACTGTAGCAAGGGAAAGCGAGATCGATACGATTCTCCTCTTTGTCTGTTGGCGCAATACAGTGATCCTGATTGTCACCGCCCGTCTCGATCGTACCCAAGCGACTCCACTTTTCGTCGGTGAACCCAAATAGTGCTTTACCCCAAGTGTTCAGTCCTTGACCTTGCCAAGAAGTGTCAATCAATAAGACTCGATTCTTCTCACTTAAATGCAGGAATTCAAAACTTTTTGGCGTTTCGATATCGCCCCATGAGCCCAACTCCCCCAAATATTTTTGCGCGGCCAATTTCACCCAGTTCGCGCCCTGATTTTTGTAAGTAACGATACTGATCTGAGGGGCGCATCCATGACAACGCACTATGCTCGCGTCCGTTGCTTCCTCACCCTGACTCCGATAGGTCTTCAAAAACACGGCGTAATACAACGTTCCCTTAAGTTCGAAAGAGTAGTTGAACCACAATCGAGTTAACTCATCTCTTTTGGTGAGGACAGCACCTGTTTGTGGATCAAGTCCAAACAAATCTTTGATTGCGAGTTCCACCGTTGGCAGAGCCATTTCAGCCGCGTTCGGCGCATGCTTTGCTTGCAGAGATTCTGCAGAAAACTTCTCCGAATACAATCGTGACAACGGCTTCCAATTAAACGCGAGCAAGGCGAGACCGAGAACTATTATTCCTAAAATGATTTTTCGCATCATGCGATCCTTATAGCAGCTACCAATACATTCAGGTCGAGGGGTTTGTAAGAAAGCCGTATCAACATTCTAGTCACCCATCTTACGTGGCAAAGGTTCGCAACTCAATCGCTACTCGCACCCACTAATATCCATCTTTGTTCACGTACATGAACATCGTAAGAACAAGCGTTAGAGCACCGCTGCTAATACCGATTCGCTTATTCGTCTAAAAGAGGACACGGGGAAAGATATCACAGCTTGGCGCACAAGAAGAGCGCCTGAAGTCTTCCACCACTCGCTTATGGAATCTTCCCAAAAACTTTAGTTCTTGACTTAGTTAAAATGCGCGCCTATTATTAAACCACTTGGTTAATTAACCGATGAGTATATTAAATTTCGATCCCAGCATCGCACAGCTATAACAGACCAACCATGGTGAACAACTTATGGCAGACCAACTCAGTCAAACTTTCTCAGCCCTAGCCGATCCTACCCGTCGCGCGATCTTGGCGCAACTGTCACAAGGGGACGCAACGGTATCCGAACTGGCACAACCATTTTTGGAAGAAATGAGCCTGCCCGCCGTTACCAAACATCTCAAAGTTTTGGAAACGGCGGGTTTGATTACCAAGACACGTGAAGCCCAAAGCCGTCCCTGCAAACTCAATGGTGAAGCATTGAAAGTGGCGGCGGATTGGGTCGATCAATATCGCGTTTTTTGGGAAGCGAGTTTCGATCGTCTCGATGCCTACCTCAAAACCATTTCCGCTGAACAGAAAGGTAAAAAACATGTCGCTACCAACAAAAAAAGCACCCGCAAAAGCCAATGAGATCTATCTCGAGCGTCTCTATGATGCGCCGGTTGAAGCTGTATGGGATGCTTGGGTTGATCCTGCGCAAGCAGCACATTGGTGGGGACCTCGTGGCTTCACCCTAACGACGTATAGCAAAGAGTTACGGGTCGGTGGTCAGTGGCGCTATACCATGCACGGGCCTGATGGCACGGATTATCCAAACATTGCGACTTATTTTGAGATCGACGAGCATCGCAAACTGGTGTACGACCATGGCGCGACCGATGACTCCCCGCCACTATTTCGCGTCACGGTTCTATTCACCGAAATCGGTCAGAAAACCTTGATGGAAATGACGATGACATTGGCTACTGAAGAGGCCGCAACACAAACGCGCCACTTCATTAAGCAAGCTGGTGGCGAATCGACTTGGGATCGTTTTGCAGAGTATCTGGCAGAACAAACCGAGAGCAAACAACGCTTCGTCATCAATCGTAGTTTTGATGTGTCGATTGAGACCATGTATGAGGTGTGGACTAAGCGCGAACATTTTGAACAATGGTTGCCGCCAACCGGCTTCACTATGAATTTCTTGCGTGCAGATATTCGCGAAGGTGGCAGCACCTTTTATTGCATGACGAACGGAAGCAACGTAACCATGTATGGTCGCGCCTTCTACCTCACCATGCAGAAACCCAATCGTCTTGTGTACACGCAGCAGTTTTGCGATCAAGACGAGAATATCTCACGTCATCCTTTCGCACCGATATGGCCAGAAACCATGCAAACTACTGTTGAATTCACGACAGAAGGCGACCATCGCACGCGGGTCACCGTCACTTGGGAGCCGATCGGTGAAGTGAGCGATGCTGAATTGCAAGCCTTCCTCAAAGAACGCGGCGGCATGACCAAGGGTTGGACTGGGTCGTTCGATAAATTAGAAGCGCATTTGGCTACCACCCATTAAGCGATAGTAGGCGGTAATTTTCAGGAAAATTTCACGGCCAATGCAAAGAACATTGTCGCTACAATAGCGTTCCTTCAAACATCGTTCTGGCTCGCATGGAATACCTGATTTTTGCCTGCATAATTGCCGCTTACGGCATCATTCTTCTTTTTATTCACTACAACGATATGGGAGAAATAAAGAGCGCTGCAAAGAGAAAGGGCTGGCGAGAAATTCGAATCGAAAGGTCGTTCTTCGCCAATCTTTTTGATGGGAATGACCGTTGTTATCGGGTTCGCTATGTGGATTCAGAAGGCATTAAACACAGCGTCGAATGCAAAATCTCGTTTTGGCATGGTTTGTACTGGCGTGATTAAGGCGAGCCGGTGTCAATCACCTTGGCTGACTATGGGCTCGCCAAATCACTTGATTACTGCATCGAATGCAAACCGATCATATTGCCTTCGGTATCAACGAACATCGCGATAAATCCATTCACACCAATCGATGTCTTAGACTTAAACACTTTCGCACCATGCGCTTCTGCACTTGCTAATTCCAAGGCACAATCATCGCAAGCAAAATACACCAATGTACTACCGCCGGATGGGCAACCAGGCATTTTGATTAAGGCGCCGGAGGCACCGTAGTCTTGCATAGACATCGGAAAAGTCCACATCTCCGTCTCGGCGAATTCAACCGGATCAGGATTCGGCAGTGCTTCTAACTTGGTTTGGAAAACCGCCTCGTAGAAGGCTTTTGCACGCGGCATATCTTGGACGTAAATTTCAAACCAGCCTACTGGATTCGCTTTCATTTCTACACCCTCCATAACAGTCAAGTTGATCAACTGGGACTATTCAAAACTCTCAGCACTTGCAGTGCCAACATTGCACGCGACTTCCCTCGCCCTTTGACCTTTTCAGACAGATTCTGTGCACTCGTCACATCATCAAATTGATGAACCATCAGTACAACACTTTTATTAAGGTCTGTTTCGAGTTCAAAATCATAAAATCGTTCGTCGCGCGTCACTAAGGAACCACCAAAACCAAATTCAAAACCCATCGACCAGCCATCACTAGCCACATCGATAAATACAGCCTCTTGTGAGGAGATATGCTTCTCTTTCAAAAAGTTTTCGACCGCGAGCGGTACTCGATTTGCTCGATAGTACTGAGCGGTCTCCAGCATCTTTTGAAATTCGATTTCATTCTGTTGTTGCACATTTAATTGACGAGCCACGAGATCTCCCCTTTTTTTGAGCCGCATCATTTTTCAAAAAAATCTCATTTCTTTCCTCTCCAGATAGGTCGGTAAAGCATAAGACACCCTCCTATCATCAGAATTGAGCCAGTCCCCTTCCACCAACGCATTTCTTCAGCAGATATTGTGAAAAAATAGTTTAATACATCCGTCGAATAATTGAGCACAGCGACGAAAATAATTGCTGTGATCAGCACCGCAAAGCCTAGCGCGATTAGCTTCTTAGCTAACAAAAATTTTTCCATTTCACATCTCTCTCAACAACCGCATTACTTTTTCTGCGACAACCAGAATAAGCCGCCAACGATGATGGCACCGAGCGCAATTGCACCGATGATTTTCCATACAGAATACGGACGCTCACCTTGCACTTTACCGGTTTGCCCGTTCACGAGGAAACGATAAACTTGGTCGCCATAGCGATATGAGGAAATCCAAATCGGCAGCAGGATGTGTTTGAAGTGGATATCGCTATAACGCGGGCTCATTTGCAGAATACGTTGATGATCGCCACCGATATCAGAACAGATCGCGCCGCGAATTTCATTTTCCATGACACCACGCGCCTCGGTAAAGCCCGGCTCAAGGCCGACTTGATAGGCTTCGACCGTGAAGCCCGACACGTAATCGTCGCGATACGCCTGCAGTTTATCCAAACGCCATGGTGCCAATTTATCTGCTTTGTCATGCGGTAAAGAGCGCGAACCCAAAATCAGTACATCGTCGAAATCAACATGCACTTGACCAGCGGCTGGATACCACGCCGTGCGCGTCACTGAGCGTGTTTTAGTTTCGCCATTTTCCGTATAGGTTTCCGTCTCCGTATAGTCCACACCACGCTGACCGACATAAGGGGTATCGCTGGCCGCGTCGTAGGTCCAATAAGGCGTGTAGACACCTTTCAGGCCGCGCTCGGCACGATACGCTTGCTTCAAGGCATTCGGTGCAAACCACAAGCTGCCAATCCAATCGGTGAACTTTTGACGTGCCTCACCTTCTTTGATATCAAAAGCCGCAATCGCTTTCGGCTGAATGATGCGTTGCGAATAAGCCTCTGTTGCGATTAAGGGCGCGGCACAGAATGGACAACGATCGGAAACAATATTCGCCGCAAATTGCGACTGTGCCCCGCAAGCCTTACATTTGACGGTTTGCGCGGCGAGGCTAGGTTCATTACCTGCTTTCTCAGCGAGGTAGGCATCATAATCGAGTTCTTCAACCGCAACGGCAGTCGCTTCATGATCAACTTCGATCGCGTTTTGATGACCGCAATAAGGACACTTCAAAGCCGCTTGGCCGGGCGCGAATTCGAGTTTCGCACCGCACTGACTACATGGAAAAGTTTTTGTACTCACAGTTTTCTCTGCACAAAGGGAAGGAGAAAAAAGAAAACGGCGCCGCGGATATTCCGAGGCGCCTCTAGTCCTTTCGGCGATTAAGTCTGTGGTGGCAATGGTGGAGGCACTGCGGCAAACAAGCCCGCTAAATCAGCTTGCTCGCCAGCTTTGGCCCAGCCTGACATGCCTTGTTTCCACACCAAAGTATCGCGCTGCAAAGTACCACCGGCGACTTGCGCTTGCAAACCCGCCATATCGAAGGGCCCAGTTTGCGCACCTTGATGGGCGACGAAATAGGCCAAGGCTGTTGGTAGTGGCGGCGGCATAGCACCACCCGATTGGGTTGCGGTGGGCGCTTGATTTTGAAACAGATTACCCATGCTCTGCGTCAGCATACCACCCACACCAACGCCCATCATACTACCCGCCATGCCCGGATTATTCGCCGCATCACGCAAAGCTTGTGCGCCTTGGTATTGCGCAAATTGATTCATATTGCCAATCACGCGCATCGCACCTTGTTGATCGATTGCACGTTCGACTTCTTCTGGCAAGCCGATGTCTTGCACTTGCACTTCACACAGTTCCAAACCGTATTTAGTGAAGTCGGCCGCGATGCGCTCACAGATGCGCTCACCAACCAAAGTGACTTTGCCTTCGAGATCGATAACAGGCACGCCAATTTCTGGCATCACTTCTTTAATGCGCAAACCGATTTTGCCGCGTAGATTTTCTTCGATATCTTCGGTGGTGAAATCCGCTTTAGTGCCGACCAATTCGATCAACATGGTCTTGGCATCTTGAATCCGCAAAGTATAGATACCAAAGGCTGTCACACGTACCACGCCGAACTCAGGATCGCGCATGGTCGCTGGACCAGCGGTACCCCATTTCAAGTTAGTGAACCGCGTAGTATTGAAAAAATACACTTCGGCTTTGAATGGACTATCAAAACCGTATTTCCATCCTTTGAGCGTACTGAGAATAGGCATGTTCTGCGTATTGAGCTCGTACATGCCGGGCTGGAACACATCGGCGATTTGGCCTTTGCCGAGCTGACCTTCATTGACCACCACCGCCACTTGACCTTCACGCACGGTGAGCTTGGCGCCCATCTTGATTTCGTTTTGGTAGCGTTCAAAACGATGGACCATGATGTTAGGACTATCATCGGTCCACTCGATGATGTCGATAAACTCGTGCTTTAATTTATCCCAAATGCCCATATACCGCTCCTCGATTCTGTGGGGAAAGATCAGACTCGTATACAAAAAATCAAACGAGTCATACGTCAGCAAGTATTGCCGAATATAAGCATTTCGACAAGTGGAATTGTCGTAGCGATTTCTGCGAACTTAGTCGAGAAAATCCGCATACTCTTTCTGGATGTAGCCCTTCAGGTTTGTCCACGGTAATTGCGCCTGCGTTTTATCCGCGATTTGCACCTCAACACGTTGATAAAACTGGCCTGCTTTATCGCCACTCTCAACGATCAAAGGAATTTGTTTCTTGGTATGCCACAAGACTTTTTGAAAAATGCCATTCTTTTCGCGTTCGTACCAGACAGCGTCAGCATCGCTTGATTTGACAGTACTGATCTTCATCTCTTTCAGTAATGCAGGATCGAGCAAGTAATAGGCATTGCTCCATGAGCCATCAAAGTTCACATTGTTGTATTCTGAAGCGGGCACGCTGACACACATTTTTTCTTGCGCATCAATGAATTCGATTTCTGGTTTACCGGCGACCAATTGAATATGACGTGGAATCAACACAGGATTGAAATGTTTATGCTCGGTCAAACTTTGCGCAGCCTTGGGGTTGTTCACTTTTTTGATTTCTGGCTTGTGTTCAGGCTTATGCTCATGATGCGCGGCAAATTTATTGGCAACGATACGCTCAAGCCACACGTGAGACTGACGGCGCAACATTTTGTCTTGGTAGCGCGCCTCACGCGTGACACCTTCAGCGGTGATCACTTTGCTGTAATAGCTGATGCGCACATCCAAATCTGGCGCGGACGTGGCGTTGTTCGTGGCATTGTTCGTGCCACCTGCGTGCACCCCGGATGCACCTGAACACAATAATCCAAAACTCAACAGTTGAGCTGCTACAAAACGACTGACTTTCATGATGAACTCTTTAAAGAAGAAGCCGATGTCATGCTGAGCATCACATCGGCTGGGTAGTACTTATTTCATTACAAGACTTAGGCTAAAGCTAAAGCAAACTCGTAGCGCTTAGAAACCAAAGGCCGCTTTCAACAAAGTGAATACCTTGGTGTTGTCGATCGTGCCTTTGAATAATTTGGCGTTATTACCTGTCGCGAATAATTTCACGTCGCCACCGCCATGGGTTTCGCTCGACAAACGTACACCTGTTTCTTGCAAATAGTTGTCCGCTAATACGGTTGCACTATCAAGGCCGGCGCGAATATTCGGACGATTTGGACCATTACCGAAGACCAAGGTGGTATAGGTATTACCGTCCGCATCTTTCGATGGCAAACCAGTTTTGTAGTCACGATTGATATCGAGGATAGGATTACCACGTTTG
This sequence comes from Undibacterium cyanobacteriorum, assembly GCF_031326225.1. GTDB lineage: Bacteria > Pseudomonadota > Gammaproteobacteria > Burkholderiales > Burkholderiaceae_D > Undibacterium > Undibacterium cyanobacteriorum. The sequence goes on from NZ_CP133720.1 coordinate 3,930,756, forward strand.
CCGTAACCATTGAACGCCAGCGTGTGGTCGTGGTCGGCTGTCACGACGATCAAAGTATTCGCCAAAGTTGGATCGGTCAATTTCGCTCTATCCAAAGCGGCTTTGATCGCATCATCAAAGGCGATCGTGTCAGCGAGAGCGCGCTTCGCATTGGTGCCATGCAGCGCATGATCGATACGACCACCCTCGACCATCAAGAAATAACCGTTGGCGTTTTGCGATAACAAGTCCATTGCTTTGACCGTCATCTCCGCCAAGCTTGGTTGATTCGCGCCTTCTCCGACCGGTGGATTGGCAACGCGATCAAGTTCATATTCCAAATGGCTCTTGCTGCTGTACAGACCAATGAATTTCTTGCCGTTCGGTGCGGCTGCCATTTCGGCTTTAGTTGCTGCAACGGTGTAGCCTTTCGCCGCCAACTCGGCCAAGAGATCACGGCCATCAGCGCGACCTGTCTTGTTCGTCGTCGCGTTGTAAGGTGTGAAGTGATTGCGACCACCACCCATCAACACGTCCACGCCATCGCCAAGTGCTGCGTTGTAACCGGCGCCACCTGGCACCGCTTGCGCAGCGATATGGTATTGCGCATTGCGATTACAAATATGCGAGTAAGTCGCCGCTGGTGTGGCGTGTGTCAATTCCGTCGTCGTGATCGCACCAACTGCTTTACCTTTGGCTTTCGCCAATTCGAGAATCGTTGGAACTGAAGTGCCATTGCCTGTGGCCGCACAATTGTTCACGCCGAGGTTACCATTCGCATCTTTGCCTGGTGGCGTGGCGATTGTGTCGGAACTCATCGACAGCACTTCGTTGTTCATCTTCACGCCGGTCATATAGGCCGCCATCGATGGGGCGCTATCGGTGGTTTGTGCGTCATAAGAGTAGGTTTTGATACGCGCCGTGCGTTCCAACTTATCCATGGTCAAGCTACCGTCTTCACCATATTTGTAAATGCGTGAAGCGGTAATCGTTGATGGGCCCATGCCATCACCGAGGAAGAAGATCACATTTTTTGCCGTACTTTGCGCTTGCGCTGCACCGCCAACAAAGGCGCTAGCGATGACCGCTGCTAAGAGAATTCGTTTCATATTTATTCCGTCTAGTTATGTAGGAGAACTTTGGTGTACGCGCGATCTGCTTACAGACCTACAGCCGCTTTCACTAAGCTATACACTTTGGTGTTATCGATCGTGCCCATGAAGGTGTCAGCACCTTTACCGATCGCACCGAGGAAGACATCCGTACCACCGTGCGTTTCACTGCCAGCACCAACACGGATCACGGCTTCTTGGTGGTAGGTATTGGCACTGGTCATGGTTTCGTCGAAGCCGACCAACATAGAACGTGGGCCTTGTGGTCGATTTTCACCGTTACCAAAACCAATGATGGAATAAGGCATGCCATCCATATCTTTATCTGGTGTACCAGTGACATAGTTTTTCACCACACCAAGGACACCTGGATTCGTCGCTGAAGTTTTGCCGGTGCGTTTGGCGTAACCATTCAAGACTAGGGTGTGATCATGATCTGCAGTGACCACGATTAAAGTATTTTTCAAATCGGGATCAGCGACCTTGGCTTTGGCAATCGCGGCTTTAATCGCGTTATCGAAAGCTACCATGTCTTGCAAAGCTTTCTTCGCCGTGGTTTCGTGCAAAGCATGATCGATACGACCACCTTCAACCATCAAGAAATAACCTTTGCTATTTTTTGACAAGACATCCATCGCCTTCGTCGTCATCTCTGCCAAGCTTGGCTCTTTGCTTGGGTCGCGATCTAAGTCGTAGCTCATGTGGCTCGATGTGAACAAGCCGAACAAGCGATCAGTTTTGCTCGCATCAACCGCGGCCAATTCGGCTTGTGTGCTGGCGTAGGTATAGTTTTTCGCTTTCATTTCGGCGATCAAATCACGACCGTCAGCGCGTTTGCCACCGTCTTTGAATGGAATGAAGAATTGTTTACCACCGCCGAGCAACACATCAAGACCCGTGCTACCAAGCGCCGCGTTGTAACCTGCGCCACCTGGAACTGCCGCCGCAGCAATATCATTTTCCAAATCACGATGGCAAATGTGTGAATACGTCGCCGCTGGTGTCGCGTGGGTGACGCGCGTTGTAGTCACCACACCAGTCGATAAACCTTTCGCCTTCGCCGCTTCCAACAGAGTCGGCACCGCTGTACCGTTGCTGGTGCCGCAGTTATTCGCTAACTTGTTGCCGTTCGCATCCACACCAGGATCTTTCGCAATCGTATCTGCCGACATTGAGATGACTTCATTGTTCATCTTCACGCCGGTCATGTAAGCCGCCATCGATGGCGCACTGTCCGTCACTTGTGCATCATTTGAGAAAGTCTTCACAAAGGCGGTTTCTGGCAGTGTATCGACGGTCAATTCACCATCTTCACCAACTGCATAAATACGGGCTGCAGTCATGGTCGTCATGCCCATACCGTCACCCAAAAAGAAGATGACATTTTTCGGTGGATCGATTGGCGTCACCGCTGGTGTATCAGCGACCTTATCACTTTTTCCACATCCTGCCAGTGCCAATCCAACGGCGGCAGCCATGACTGCTAATAGGAGCTTATCGCGCTTATTTGTTTTCATTTGTTTCATTCCTGGTGGACTAAAAGCCGAGAATGTAACCAAACGATGTGACATAAATGTGACGCTTCAAAGCACCTTGAAAAATTAGAGGAAACATTCGAAGTTCTAGATACCACTTCGATTTTTTGCTATTCGCGCGAGAACTTCGCTTATTTTCACCTAAGATACCAGTTCGATCTTTTTACATGTAAAATGTCTCAGAGGTGTAAAAGTTTTTGCAATAAAAGCAATCTGTTTTGTTTGTCATTGCTGAAAAAACATCGTTATGTTAAGGTTGATGTTGCCAAGAAATAATATCCAGAAAACATCAAGATTGACATCCATTTGCGACAAAGAAGCGCGAATTACGTCATCTCAAGTAACTATGGCAAGCTGCCCAAAATGACATAGAGCATGGGCATTCTTTAGATCTGACAATTCAATAAAAAATGAGACAAATCCAAAGTCCGGCCCGGGGGGGGTCTATTAACGAAAGGATAGGTCGCGTCTATAGCTCACTGTCAAAGTCTCACAAAAAGACAGCCGACTATGTCGTCGCCAATGCTTTTCGCGCCGCAACAATGTCCATCGATGAACTCGCGCATGCCGTGGGTATCTCTAACGCCACGGCCAATCGGTTCGCTCGCGCCTTAGGTTTCGATGGTTATCCACAATTTCGTGCAGAACTGGTACATGGGTTCGAGTCGATGATGGCGCCAGCTGAAAAGCTGGAGTTCGCGCCAGATCGACCACCAAGCTGTGCCGATATTTTTGCACGATGTATCGAGGAAGGTGTCAGCAATCTCGAAGCAACACGTCGCATTTTGAATCCCGAAAATTGCGAACGTGCGGTGAAGATGATTTTAAATGCGGAACGTATTTTTATCATCGGCTATGGTGCCAGTTCTTTCCTTGGTGGATTGATGGGACACGCCTTAGCGCCTTTGTGCAAGAGTGTGCATTACAACTTAGGCTCGGGTGGTGCAGGCCATATCGCTAGCCAGTTGTTTAAATATACGGAGAACGATCTCGTCATCGGTATCTCGTTCCCGCAATATGCCAGCGATACCATCACCTTGTTACGCCAAGTTCGTGAAAATCGAGTTCCTATCATCGCGCTGACCGATGTGCCGAGCTCTCCTGTCGCGCAATTGGCGAATTTAACTTTGTATGGACAAACACAAAGTTCTAGCTCGGCGAGTTCTGATGGTGCTGCTCTGTGTCTGATCGAAGCTCTGTGTAATGCAGTCGCTTATCAGACCAAACTAGCGACGGAAGAGCGCAGTGAAATGGATCAGTTTGTGATGCCGTGGGTGCACCACAATCAACAGCTGCTAAATCGCCGTTCTTGATGCAAGCAACTCGTGCTTCACGTAGTTTTGATGTAGATCATTAAGCGCTTCTAACAAAACGCTTATGATCTACTCACAAACGACTACTAAGGAGCACTCATGCAAGTTGAACATCATCCACTCGCCGCTGAATTTCCAGAATTCAAAGAAAAGATTCATGCATTGAAAATGACCAATGCACATTTCGCTAAATTATTTGACGAATACCACGATGCTGACAAAGCAGTTCTCCGCGCAGAAAATGGCGTTGAACATTTGGCCGACGCGGCCTTGGAAAACTTGAAAAAAATCCGCATTAGTTTGAAGGATCAACTCTTCCAAATCTTGCAAACAGCGAGTGCATAAGCGAAGCAAAAGCTCTTGGAGCTAGGAGCCACGCGCACAGACTGCGGTATGGCTCAAAATAACAAAAGGTGAGATTCTGAGAATCCCACCTTTTTTATTTGCTCAAGGCCTAGTCGACGCGATTTCCAAATTCGAACTAACCCCGGAGCCGTTTGTCGCGAAACACCGACTTATCGCGATAAAAATCAGCGTCTTGAAGCTCAACCCAGTTCGGCACACCCGCAACCGGAAGCGGCATGTAATCCGCCGTCGTTAAATCATGCTCACACAATTGTTGACTGACGGTTTCGTCCAGCCAACGCGCCTGCGCTTCCCTGCCCCAATCAAAATAATCTGATGGAGCCCACACAACCCAACTATGTGCGGTAATACCTTTGTAGGGTTGCACCAACTTTTCCATCAAGGCGTGACCAAAGCTCCAGACCTGCGCACTTTCTTGAAACTGCTTGGACCGCAGATGTAAGGCCTCCAGCCATTGATGTTGTCGTAGAAGCTCACACAGTTCACGTCCGTTCGGAGAATCTTCTAGTACGAGCAGTGCCGCGTTTTCGTCGAAGATCGTCGCTGCATCACGCGCGGGTCCACGCGATTTACCGATGCCAAGCAAATCGATTTGCGCTGCTTGCAGAGCATTCAGCTGTCGTTTGATTTTTGGGAAACTCAGCCAGACCAGTGCATTAAAAAAGTCGTGCAGATTTTCTCGGGTTGGCACGCCGCCAGTCGCACCAATATGCGCCTCGTAAGCCACGCCGTCAGGCAAGGCTTCTTGAGGAATGAAGTGCAAGGCGAGATCGCGGTGATTACGCAAACCCCGCGCGCTAGCTTCATGATTCAATGCGACCCGCCACTCTGGCGCGGCAATCACGATTTGGGCGGCGTCATAGACTGAGGCATACCACGCCCGAGTCCAATCGATGTCGGCAAAAAAACGGCTCATCACACTGCCTATACTTTGGGTTTCTATCGCAACCTCAGTCTTTTCACAAAGCTTAGGCAGTGACTTTCCATTGCATTGTTTCACCAGCATTGAGCGGCACTAAACTACCATCGAGGTATGCCAATTCGTGAGGGATCGTCCAAGTTTCGCGCTTCAATTGCAAACGACCGGTATTGCGTGGCAAGCGATAGAAATCAGGACCATGAAAACTCGCAAAACCTTCCAACTTGTCCAACGCACCAACCTGATCGAAGGCCTGTGCATACAACTCCATTGCATGCATCGCGGTGTAGCAACCGGCACAACCACAAGCGTGCTCTTTCAAGCCTTTGGCATGCGGCGCTGAATCGGTACCGAGGAAGAATCGCGCGCTGCCTGAGGTCGCCGCTTTCACTAAAGCCAGACGATGCGTTTCGCGTTTCAACACCGGTAAGCAGTAATAGTGCGGACGAATCCCGCCTTTGAAAATCTCATTACGGTTATACAGGAGATGATGCGCGGTAATCGTCGCCGCAATTGGACCTTCCGCTTCTGCGACATAAGCTGCGGCGTCAGCCGTCGTGATGTGTTCGAACACGACGCGCAATTCTGGCATATCCGCGCGCAGCGGCTTCATCACCGTATCGATAAACACCGCTTCGCGATCGAATAAGTCAATCTCAGGACTTGTCACTTCACCATGGACCAAGAACGGCATGCCGACTTCTTGCATCACTTCAAGGGTTTTATAGCATTTGCGCAAATCGGTGACACCTGCATCGGAATTCGTGGTCGCGCCAGCGGGATACAACTTCACAGCATGAACGAAGCCGCTGTCTTTGGCACGGCGAATTTCATCGGGTGCCGTATTGTCGGTCAAATACAGAGTCATCAAAGGTTCGAACTGCATACCTTCAGGTAATGCAGCCAAAATTCGTTGACGATACGCTGCCGCTTGCTCTGTCGTAGTGACCGGCGGCTTCAAGTTGGGCATCACGATTGCCCGCGCAAATTGCGCAGCGGTATGCGGCAAGACGGTCTTTAAAGCGTCGCCATCACGTAAATGGAGATGCCAATCATCTGGACGAGTGATGTTCAATTCTTGGATGTGAGTCATGATCATTACGATTCGAGAAAGTCTTGACCTTGTTTGGTCAAGAAATTAGAAGGAATAGAGAGAAAACGCGTATTTTACCGCTTAATGAGCTCTCAATTACCTTCTAAGCGCCCCAAAATCTCATCAAAATTGCGCCACGGCTTGACTTACTTCAAAAATAAAACCTTGTCGCTCGGTACGCGCATAGAATCGCGCAGAAGGAAACTCATAGGCAAATTGAGTGCTGGACGCCCCTCAGGCAATCCTTGCATGAACCATTTGTCATATATTTTTGTTAGCTCGCCTTCCACCATCAGCCGCGCGATTTCTTTATCAGCAATGGTCTTTAACTGACTGTCCTCTTTATTGAACATGAGAGCGATGGCCTCCTGCCCGATGCCGTCAGCAGTAACAATCCATCTATCATCGATGGTTTTATTGAGCACTTTATCGGTGGAAGTTGCCATCAGGTTTTGAATTTGAGCAATGCTAATCTCGTCGGCAACAATCGCATCAACTTGCTTGGCATCTAGAGCCTTCGCAGCATCAGCTAAACTTGCTGCCTCAGAAAAGATGAGCTCACGTAAGGCCACTCTTTGCGATTCGCGTAGCACCGTCATCGTATTGGATCCACGCAGCACCATCACGCGGCGGTTTGATAAATCGGTCCAATTTTTGATGGCACTTTGCTTGTTCGTCAAAATGCGCTGTGCATTAAAAAATAAAGGGATCGAGAATAGCACTTGCTGTTGGCGTTCACGCGTCACCGCAGTCGAACCGCACTCAATCTGGGCACGCCCTTCCATCATCGTCGCCATGCGGTTGGCCGGCGACACTTGCAGGTAACTGGTCTTTAGTTGCGGCAATTTCCAATCGCGTTTAATACGATCGATCACCTTATGACAAACCTCGAGCATATAGCCCTGCGGTTTGAATTCAGTTGAGACAAAAGATAAAGGCAACACGGCTTCGCGATGGGCAACAACAAGTGTTTGCGTTGCCTTAATCTGTTGCAAACTATCTGCCAAAGCCGACCGAGGACCACCAAGTGATAGAACCAAAATGCAAAAAAACCAAGGAAACTTCATCACATCGACCTCAAATCTAAACCATCCTCACCTCAAGATCGCGGGATTGTACACTTTTGTCGAAAAAAAGTTTCACCACGCATATCTAGCATCCATGGCGGCACATTGACATGAGTAAGTCGATGTATGTCGCTTAAAGATGCGAATAAATTGCGATCATCCTTCACCCTAATAAAATCGCGCCGCGTATTGCTTGGCGAGCACGGTGAAGTATCACCATCAGATGGTTCCTACTCAGTGCAAGATCCCGGCAGATTTCGTCCGCATCGAAACCTAAATAATCGAACAAAGTCAGGGCTCGCGCACTCCGGCTTGGAAGATGTTCAAGTGCACGCGCCAATTTTTCAACACTACGATTCAACTCACACACTTGCTCAGGATCGAGAACGGAATCTAGGCTTCCGCCTGAAATTCCGTACGTTGGTCTATGATGAAGCCTGCCGACAATTGAACTGGACTCATCGAAATCGTGATCATCCAACTGTGAGATAAATTTCTTCTCGTACCGAAAATTGTCAATCAACTTGAACTTCAAAATGCCAATCAAATAGGTACACAAAGAAGAATCTTGTTTGAAGCGGCTTGGCGCTTCGAGTGCCGCCACCATCACATCTTGCACCAGATCTTCAGCAAGCGCCCGATCATGTACCTTGTGCATCGCAAAGCGCAATAAATGTGGTCGCAACGCTGCTAATTGCGCACCAAAGTCACCCGATATCTGAACAGAATGCATGATCGTCCTCATCACTTCCGAAGCTAAATCACTTACTCACAATAGGGCGCTGCATAGGAGCGAGCTTTGCCACCAAACGATTCGCCACACTACTTGGTACATTATTTTTTTCCATCGCCATCTGCAAGTCCTCAGCGACCGCATTGAATTGCGCATTACCAATCTTCATACCATCGTGCGCTTCGTACATATCTTTGCCGGTATAACGACAAGGGCCGCCAGCCAATTCGCAGAATTGATTCGTGAGGTGTTCGCTAAACTCTTCTTTCTTGACCTTGGTAAAAAATTGTTTGATACGGCTGTCTTCCAACAACATCGGCACAAAGTCAGCGACGATCTTGGCGATACCTTCGCGCTGTCCTAGATCTTGATACAAACTATCGTCCTTCTTCATGTCTTGTGCTGTTGCGTTAGTCAGTAGTGCAACAGAGAAGAAAAAGGAGCTTAGGAAAATACGGAAATACTTTTGCATGATGAATGCCTTTCAAAATAGTAGTGTGTTCGCCGAGAGCATCATTTGCTGTCTGCGATGCATGAAAAAATTTGAAGCCAATGCTTAGATCAGATCTTAGAAGCCGGCTTGCAGAGATAAATACCAACCACGCTGAGTCTTAGGATTAAATACGGTGATGTCACCTAGCTGCGCATAGGCTGCTGTGACAGAGAAATTCTTCGTGGGAAAGTAAGCGACGAAGATATCGGAGTAATCTTTTTCTTTATCGACGCCGAGATTGCGTGGCTTCATGCGGTACTCGGCCCCAACGACTAATTTGCGATTAATCAGATAGGCAATCGATCCTTCTAATTGCGGCTGATATTTGTTTTCCAGATCACCACCGAAACCGAGCAGGCCCATTTGATTGGCCTTGGTAAAACGCAGGGTGCCGTTCACCAATAAACTTTGCGCTAAATAGATTTTGGTCGCCGACACATAGATATCCGTTCCCTTATCGTCTTTGGCACCGAGTTGTTTGACATTGGTAACACCAAGCGCACCAAGACCACCAATCGCAGCGTCGCGCTTGTATTGCACACCGACGGCTAGTTGCGGCATCCAGCCCGTTTGATCATAGACCGCATCGCCAGCAACACGATACTTCACACCAAAAATATCTTGCTTCAAATTGAGTAAATTCAAAGGCGCCAAGCTACCCGTGAACTCTTGTTTGGCAAAAGAGAATTCCCATTCGTCTGCAATGCCGACCGCCACGCCATAAGTCTTTAAGCGATAGTCTTGCGTGCTTACTTGGGTGTAATGGGCGTTGGCGCCGTAGCCATCTTTCGAACCATAACCCGTAATCAAAGCCCATGGTGTCAGGCCTCCACCACCGGAACCTTCGACCTGGCTGACGCCACCGGTAGCGGTCAATTTTCCCATATCAGGCGTCAAGGAATCTTGCGCGTGGACTGATTGAGCAAAGCTCATCATGCTGATGAGACCAGCGAGCACAGTGAATTTGTGTTTTGTATTTAGTTGCATAAGCACTCCAAAGTGAGATATCGACGATGCCAAAACTTGCGATGGCATTTTTGTCAAAAAGAATGCAAGCAGATTTCAATGGGCTATGAATCTGCTTGCCCTTGGAGTCTTATACGAAGCGAAGTCCAGATCGGATTCACTTTTTTAAAATAATTTGAGAAAAAGAGTTCGAAGTTCGTTTTTATTTGCGAAAAGATATCGATCTTCAATTGGCGTAGCCTATTTAAGTGAGCTTAAGCCAATTCCCTTTAAACAAAATAGGACCACTCGGTTTTTCAGGGTTACCCGATCCACCTTTGGGCTCCAAACTAATTGCCAACAAATCAGGTGTATCCACTTGCACCTCCGTCGGCAAACTAATCCGCAAGACGCCCGCCTTAGCGTCGGCTGCCAATAAGCCTAAGGAGCGAATCTTGCCATTTTTGGCAATAGACCATAATTCCAAACTCTTATCTTGAGGCAGATCGTGGAAAGGCGACTTCACAAAGCGCAGCACAATTTGTTTGGCTTTGACATCACTCGACACCACCGCCACTGCTTGCGATTGCTCATCCGATAAGGTCGCGACGTAGTTATTTGCCAAGCTTGTTGTGTCATTTCGATTTTGTACAACAACGGCGAGAACCAAGACAGCCGCGGTCGCCATCGCGCTGACGCTGCGCCAAAAGCCAAGACTGTTGAAGAAGGACGTCAAACTCAAACCAGACGATTGAACCGTTTGTATGCGCGTCGCAATACTGTGCCAAACAGATTCGCGTGGCGAACTTGCTTTTGCAAATTCGACCATCGGCATTAATCGCTGCTCCCAATCACGCACCATCTGCTGTAAGTGGGCATCGTTCTGCAACCATGTTTGAAAACGCCGACGCGCTCCACCACGCAGCGTGCCCAATACATATTCCGCTGCCAACTTTTCTTGAAGACGACGATTGTGTTGAATATTCATGTCGCACTCCTCGTCGCCAAACACAAACGCAACTGTTCAAGGCCACGCCGTATCCATGTCTTGACGGTTCCGAGTGGCTGCGAAAGATGATCAGCCACTTCGCTATAGGACAGGTCATGATAAAAAGCGAGTGCCATGGCTTGCCTATGCATCGCCACTAATTTCGACATGCACAAGGCCAAGGATTCTGCGTTCTGGCTTAGATCGAGCGCGTCCATGGGGTTGGCGTCCTCGCTCTCCATTGCGGCGAGCAATTCACTGTCAAACAATTCACCATCGAGTGCAATCTCGTAGACTTGGCCGTTATTGAGTTTGCGCAGAAGGTCGAAAGCCTTATTGCGCACAATCGTAATCATCCACGTCATCGGTGCAGCAAGACTTGTTTGATAGCTCCCGGCATTGTTCCAAATATTCACGAAGCTCTCTTGCAAGACTTCCTCAGCGAGTTCGCGATTTTGCAAAACCCGTAGTACAAAACCGAATAGCTTCGGTGAGCATTGGTCATAAAGTTGACGAAATGCTTTCGCATCTTGTCGCGCGACCGCAACCAAGAGCAAATGCAATTGGGCGGGATCTGAAGTTTTCTTAGTAGACACTGAATATCCAATCAAAAATTGATTTCGATTTCACGCAGCACAAAAACAGACTCTAACACCGACATAAAAGCTACGCGGCAAAAGTCCGTCCCAGCGAGATGAAATCAGAAGGAAGAAGGTTTCCAGTGCTGTATACGCAACAGAGGGAAAAACGGATTCAAACAGCGCTGCCAAAATAGCGCCATTTGCAATAGAGATAAGATTTGAGAGCCTGACCGAAGTGCATTGGAGGTTGTTCGCGATGCCAGCATCCACAATACAAAGAGATACAGACGGGAAAACCAAGAAAAGACACTGGGCTCCTGCCTTCGCAGGAGCGACAGCTTGAGAGGCCACGCGTATTGAACCAAACAACAACGCACAGCGCCTGAGAATCGGATTTATATTGAGCCAAGAGAAATTTGATTCTCGGGATGCAGTTCAAGGCGCAAAGCGCCCGAAACATGCTCTAAACCGACGAAAAGAAATTTGATTATCGGGATGCTGTGCTAGGCCGCATTTACAACTGCGCCGGAGCAATACACGAGTATTGCGAGGACAAGCAACAACGCACAGCGCCTGAGAATCGGATTTATATTGAGCCAAGAGAAATTTGATTCTCGGGATGAAGTTCAAGGCGCAAAGCGCCCGAAATATGATCTAAACCGACGAAAAGAAATTCGATTATCGGGATGCTGTGCTAGGCCGAATTTACAACTGCGCCGGAGCAATACACAAGTATTGCGAGGACAAGCAACAACGCACAGCGCCCGAGAATCGGATTTATATTGAGCCAAGAGAAATTCGATTCTCGGAGTGCAGTTCAAGGCGCAAAGCGCCCGAAATATGATCTAAACCGACGAAAAGAAATTCGATTATCGGGATGCTGTGCTAGGCCGCATTTACAACTGCGCCGGAGCAATACACGAGTATTGCGAGGACAAGCAACAACGCACAGCGCCTGAGAATCGGATTTATATTGAGCCAAGAGAAATTTGATTCTCGGGATGCAGTTCAAGGCGCAAAGCGCCCGAAATATGATCTAAACCGACGAAAAGAAATTCGATTATCGGGATGCTGTGCTAGGCCGCATTTACAACTGCGCCGGAGCAATACACGAGTATTGCGAGGACAAGCAACAACGCACAGCGCCCGAGAATCGGATTTACATTGAGCCAAGAGAAATTCGATTCTCGGGATGCAGTTCAAGGAGCGAAGCACAGCAATATGTCGATATTGCGCGCATTTGCGACGCCGAAATGCGCCCGAAAATCGGATTTATCGCAGTGCTCAATTAAGGGTAGAGGCCCCTTACTTCGCGCGCTTGCAGTACCCGTGTACACGCAATAATAAACGCCGCCGTACGCAAAGACACATTCTTGTCTTCTGTCACATGCCATACCGAGTGGAAGGCTTCTTTCATGATGCGTGTGAGGCGGTTGTTGATTTCGTCTTCAGTCCAGAAATAGCTGGAGAAATCTTGTACCCATTCGAAGTAAGACACTGTCACACCACCGGCATTGGCGATCACGTCTGGTACCACCAACACACCGCGGTCGCGCAAGATATCATCGGCTTCTGGTGTGGTTGGACCATTCGCACCTTCCAAAATGATCTTCGCAGTAATGTGATTCGCATTCGCTTCGGTGATTTGCTGTTCCAAAGCCGCTGGAATCAAGATGTCGCACTGCACTTTCCAGAAGTCTTCGTTCGGCAACACCGCTTCTGCACCTGGGAAGCCAGCTACACTGCCATTCGCCGCAACGTGATCGAGCAACTTCGGCACATCCAAACCGTTCGAGTGGAAAATCGTACCACCGTGATCTTGCACGGCCACGACTTTCGAACCTGCTTCTGCGAACAAACGTGCCGCGATACCGCCGACATTACCGAAACCTTGCACCGCAATTTTAGCGCCAGCAATCGTTACGCTTTTTTTCGCAGCGGCTTCGCAACCAACCACGAACACGCCACGGCCTGTCGCTTCACGGCGACCCAAGCTACCACCCAAAGAAATAGGCTTACCTGTCACCACACCAGTCGCAGTACGACCTTCATTCATGGAGTAGGTATCCATCATCCATGCCATAGTCTGTTCGTTGGTGTTGACGTCTGGTGCTGGGATATCTTTATCTGGGCCGATGATGATACCGATCTCAGATGTGTAACGACGTGTCATACGCATTAATTCGCCGCGTGACAAAGTCTTAGGATCAACACGAATACCGCCTTTTGCACCACCGTAAGGAACGTTGACTGCAGAGTTTTTGATCGTCATCCAAGCCGACAAAGCCATCACTTCAGACAAAGTCACGTCTTGGTGGAAACGCACGCCGCCTTTACCTGGACCACGTGAGGTATTGTGTTGTACACGATAACCTTCGAAGTGAGCGATAGTGCCGTCATCACGTTCGATAGGCACGTCGACCACCAAAATACGCTTAGGGCGTTTCAGGGTTTCAACCCAACGGGACAAGCTACCGAGGTAAGGTGTTACACGATCAATTTGTTCCAGATACACATTCCATGGACCCGTCGCGTGTGGTGTAAGGTAGGACGGGATTTGGTGATTACTAGACATGGTCAGTCTCGCTTCTTTCTTTTCAAGAGGTTTCTTGGTGAGTGTTTTTTTGAGATGCCTTGCGGTCTATTGACTCTTGCCACAAGCTCTCTTTATCAATTTTGTTTTCGCCTGATCGTGCGCATACTTGCAATGCGCACGATCCAGCAAAAGGCAGCGCATCTTAAGGCAAGTGGTATCGCAGCCTCCAATGCTTTGTTTGCATTTATCTATGCACAAATTGCATAACCATGAAAAGCACTCAGAAAGCGAGTATTTTCTAGAGGGAGATCAAGGACAATTGTTCATGTGTCAGATAAAGAACGGACACAAACCAAGATCCTGATTCAAAAAAGATTCGAGCAAGCCCAACTGGTATTGCAGCTCTAGAGCTCCTCATCTGTTCCATGATGACTCTTCGAGTGTTCTTTGAAGGCACTTTTGATGTTCGTCGGGTCGCCCAATTTGCTCTTGAATCACCATCAAGAAGATGATCATCAAAGCGTTTGATGCTATTGATGGATAAAACAAAACAGGCTTCCCGCACGAGACGAGAAGCCTGTTTTTGAGTTGGTAGACGTGGGTGGCGAAATTGATTTTCGCGCACCAAACTCCGACTATTGTGGAGCGTCAATCGCTGGTGGTTGCGCCTGTGGTGCGTCGTCTTTCAAGATCGCCCACAAAGAATAGGCGCCGATAATGGTGCCTAAGGGGAAACCGAACAGCGACAAAATATTCGAAATGATCAACCAGATGCGTGCAATCGAGGAGCCGCGTAAATAGAAGATACCGGCCAAAATATTCAGGATCGCGAAGAAACCAAAGAAGATAAAGATGAAACCGCCTAAAAACGCGAACAGGCCTAATACCTTCGTATCACCGCCACTGGCAAAGGCGCCAATGCCGCCCATGAAAACGCCAAAGATCAAGGCGACTAAAAGACTGAGCATACCGGTCACGATGGCGAGCCATGCTGCAACTTGCTTATGAATGTTCATAATTCCTCATTTGAAAAAAGAAAAAACGTTGATGAGCTTTGCTCAAACGATGTAGAGGACATACGGAAAATTGCTGGCTGGATTGAACCCTTTTTGATTCAAGCTATATCAATCATCGCGCACGAAAACCACGAGCTGCATCATACGACCGCCCGCCCTGATGGTAAACAAAAAATCATTGCCATTGCGATCATAAAACAACGAACTATCTTTTTGATCGATTACCTCAGTCCTTATTTTTTCTCTGACGTAATTCGACCTTGGGATACAAATTGCAAAAGTGTGTTTATCATCCAATTTACTGCGTACAGAGGTACTCCGACGAAGAAACGAGATGATCAGCCCGGATGAACTAAGGTCAATGTATCAACGTCGCTCGTCTAGCAGCGATTCATACCATAAGGCGAGCACGAAAACCTCTGGCCACGTAATAAGATTCGGCACCATTGTGATACACGAATACTTGCTCATAGCGACGATCACAAAACAAAGCGCCCCCGAGTGTCCGGACGGCTGGCGGAGTGAGTACCCAGCTCGAAGTCTTCTGATCGAATTTGCCGAGTGTTTGTAAATGACGGTATTCCTGCTCTGTCAAGATTTCGACTTGCATCGCCAGCGCCATTTCAAGCGCATCGCCACGCGGTTTGTTTTCTTTACGTGCGTCTAAGGCTGCACGATCATAGCAAAGACTGCGGCGTCCACTCGGGCTTTCAGCACTGCAATCACAGAACACAAATTGCTGAGTCTCTGGGTGCTGGCCCACGACATCAGGCTCACCGCCCGTGTCTTCCATCGCTCGCAATATGAACAACTTCGCGGGGGCTTTTCTCAAACTTTGCTCAACGTGTTCCCACAACAATCCCACATGACGTTGCGGATTTTTCGCGAAACGTGCACTCAAAATTTGCAACATATCCACGTCGATTGAATCCATCAGTTCTCCTTAGTCAATGATGTTTTGTCTTCAGCGCTGCGATCTTTGCATCTTCGACTTTGAGGCGACATGCGCCTTTTGCGATAAGTAGTCCCACAATTGAGAGACGATTTCCTTACCCGGCTTTTGCTCAGAAGGACGCTCACGATACAGGCGAATCTCCATGCTCACTTCCCATGCATCTGAACCGCCATCCGCGCGCGCCAACTGCTTTTGTTTCAGCTCGCGAACCACTGCTGACTCAGGCAGGAAGGCGACACCACGTCCCTCTAGCGCCATCATTTTGAGGCCTTCCGCCATGTCGGTTTCGTAGCATTTATCGAGATGGAGGGCCTCGCGCGTCTGATTCAAAATTAAATCGACCATGCGCCCCAAATAGGCGTTGGTCGCATAGGCAAGAAATGGCAAGGGCTCATCAATACTGCCTGGCAAAACGAATTCAGGCTTACCACTTTTATCGCTACGTGCATAAGCCCGTAAAGTTTCTGTGCCCATGCTTATCATTTCATACTGGGCTGGATCGAGTAGCAAAGGTTGCTGTGGGTGGTGATAGCACAGCATCAAATCGCAGCCACCCTCGGAGAGACTCATGACGGCATCATGCACGTTCAAGGCCAATAACCGGCTATTGATGTCACCAAAATTTTTTTGTAGTGCAGTGAGCCATTTAGGTACAAACGTGAGTGACAAGGTGTGCGGGACAGCGAAATCGACGGTCGTTTGTATGGAGGTACGTTTGCCACGCAAGAGCGCCCGCGCATTATTAATCTGTCCCAACATTGCGATCGCTTGCTCGAAAAAGATCTCACCTGCATGTGTCAAACGCGTGGGGTAAGACGTGCGATCAATCAAGTCCGCTCCCAACCACGCTTCTAAGGATTGTATGCGCCGTGAGAAGGCCGGTTGGGTGACGTGGCGTAATTCAGCCGAGCGACTGAAACTATTGGTCTCCGCCAAAGAAACAAAATCCTCAAGCCACTTAGTTTCCATAATTACTCACTACTTTCACACAAACACTTTAGAAATGGTTTTACCGGAATGGTTTTGCCGGAAATGAGCTCTCCGGTAACGCTCCACCATGTACATCTTGTATCTCAACGTCCATCAAGATGCGTTAGCTTCGATGACATTATTATGCTGTTGACGCTCCCACATTTGCGCATACGCGCCACCGGCTGCGACGAGTTCATGGTGTCGACCACGCTCGATGATTCTACCTTTATCCATCACCAAAATCTGCTCTGCATCGACGATCGTGGATAGACGATGAGCGATCACAAGGCTGGTTCGATTGCGCGCAATTTGCTTTAACTGCGCTTGAATCATTTGCTCTGATTGCGAATCGAGTGCCGAAGTCGCCTCATCGAAAATGAGCAAAGATGGATTTTTCAACAAAGTACGCGCAATCGCCACGCGCTGTTTTTCACCGCCGGATAATTTCAAACCGCGTTCGCCAACCATGGTGTGATACCCCTCAGGTAGGCTCGCAATAAAGTCATGAATGTAAGCAGCTTTGGCGACCGCAATCACCTCTTCTTCTGTCGCGCCTGGCTTGCCATAAGCAATGTTGTACGCGATGGTGTCATTAAACAAAACCGTATCTTGTGGCACGATCCCGATCGCCTGTCTCAAAGACTGTTGTGTCACATCGAGAATATTCTGTCCTGCAATCGTAACCGCACCCGCCTGTACATCATAGAAGCGGAACAGCAAGCGAGATAAAGTCGACTTTCCAGAGCCACTATGCCCAACCACCGCAGTGGTAGTGCCGGCTGCAATCGTAAAATCGACATCAAATAAGATTTGTCGATTTTCCTCGTAACTAAAATTGACATGTTCGAAGCGAACTTCGGGCGCCTGCGCGTGCTCGATTTGCAAAACCATCGCATCGTCTTTGTCAGCAATCTCTTTATTTTGATCCATTAACGAAAACAAGCGTTCCATGTCGGCTAAGCTTTGTTTAATTTCGCGATACAACACTCCTAAAAAGTTCAGGGGAATATACAGCTGAATCATAAAAGCATTGACCAACACCAGGTCACCCAAACTCATGGTTTGGTCGAGGACGCCTTGAGCCGCCCGCCATAAAATCAGCGTCACCGCGACCGCAATGATGAATGACTGCCCCGCATTGAGCATGGACAAGGTGGTTTGCGACTTGATCGCTGCTTTCTCGTAACTTTGCAAACCCTGATCGTAACGCTGCGCTTCGTACTCTTCATTCCCGAAATACTTCACGGTTTCGTAATTGAGTAAGGAGTCGATTGCCTTGGTACTCGCTTTCGAATCGAGTTCATTCATGGTGCGTCGAAAATTGGTACGCCATTCTGTCACCGCAATCGTAAAAACGATATAGGTCACCAAAGCCACAATCGTGATCAAGGCAAACCATTTATCGTATTGCACGAACAGATAGGTCAAGACCAAAGCAATTTCGAGCAAGGTCGGAAAAATACTAAATAAGGCGAACGACACCAAGGAAGAAATGCCGCGCGTGCCGCGCTCGATATCGCGCGTCATGCCCCCGGTCTGACGATTCAAATGGAAACGCAAGGACAAGGCATGTAAATGTCGGAAAACCTTAAGTGCAATGGTACGAACCGCGCGCTGGGTAACTTTAGCAAAGACAAATTCCCTTAGCTCGGTGAACACCGTCATCGACAAGCGCAAAGCGCCATACGCAATCAAGATCCCGACCGGCAACACCAAACTCGCGAGAGGATGCGTGGGCGTAATGGTTAAACGATCCACCAACTCTTTAAGAATCAGAGGCACGCCCACATTGGCGAGCTTCGCTCCCACCAAAAATGAGAGCGCGAGCATGACGCGCCATTTATACGCCCATAAGTATGGCAATAATGTCTTAACAGTTGACCAATCTCCGCGAGCTTGATCTTTACTTGGAAGGGCTAATTCAGACGAGGGGCGCGCTTGTCTCCGCATGGAAATCCATTCTCAAAAGAAATTTGCTATATGATGGCGTATCACGATGATAATCGCGCCGGTTTGTAGAAAAATCATTACCGTAAATCTGGCTGCAGATGACTGGCTGCAAATGGTTGGTTCAAAAATCGCATCGATTTGTTTCGACCAGCGCGACCAGCGAAACCCGGCACCACGATCACAATCCCCTATTGTAAACTTTTATCGAGGCGAACATGAGTGAACCAAGCAAAACTTCCCTACCTGCCGGCATGCCTACTTTGCGAGTGATGCCCATGCCATCCGATGCCAATATTCACGGTGACGTTTTTGGTGGTTGGATTATGGCGCAGGTCGATATTGCCGGTGCCATTCCCGCGGCTCGCCGAGCCAATGGACGCGTCGCTACCATCGCCGTCAACTCATTCTTATTCAAGCAGCCGGTCTTTGTCGGCGACCTGTTGTCCTTCTATGCCGAAGTCGTCAAGGTCGGTAACACCTCGATCACGGTCTACGTTGAGGTTTATGCTGAACGCAACCGCTTGCAAGCCGATACCGTCAAAGTCACCGAGGCAACTTTGACTTACGTCGCCACCGATACCAGCCGCAAACCACGTCAAATTCCACCATTAGAAAGCATCGCCACGAAGAATTAAGTATTCGAGGCGGTGCATCCCCATGAACAGGATGTAGAAACGCTGTTTGATGTGTGCAAAAAAGACAAATGCACGATTCTTGTGGCAGCGTCGATAATCACAGGTATGATTATGCACACTCATCCTACAGTTTATTGTCCTTCATAAGTCGCCCAACGATGATTCACAATTTCATTCGTGCACGCCGCTTTTTCCTCTGCGCCAGCCTATTGATTTTGGGCGTGCAGCAGGCTCGTGCCGATGATCTTGCGCTTTACTGTGAAGAAGACAGGCCACTACAGTTCTACAATGCACAAGGAAAACTGACCGGTTTCACCATTGAAATCGTCGAAGAAATTCAAAAACGCATTGGCACCAAATTTCCCATCCAAGTTGTACCGTGGGCGCGCGGCGTGGAAATGCTAAACCGCAATCCCAACACACTGTTGTTCACCATGGCCCGCACCACCGATCGTGAAAGCGCCTATCAGTGGATAGGTCCGATCGCCTCGGTTACTTATGAGCTGTTCGCCAAAGCTGATGCTGATCTCAAAATCAATAATCTCGATGATGCTCGCAAATTGAGCCTAATTGGCGTGTATCGCAATGATATCCGCGACCAAACCTTGACCAAACTCGGCTTTACTAACTTAGATCGTGCGGCATCCAACATCTCAAGTTTCAAGAAACTCATGGTCGGTCGTGTCGCGGTCTACGCTGACTCCAAACTTGGTGTCGCAGGAGTGGCGAAAGCGGCCGGTTATCAGGTCAGTGATGTGAAATCGGTGTTTCGTTTATTTGACAGCCATCTATACATTGCGGCGTCGAAATCAACGAACAAAAATGTCGTCGCGCAATGGAATGAGGCGCTGGATGAGATGAAGAAAGACAAGACCTTTCAACGCCTGCAAAAGAAATACAATATCGAGGAATAAATCTGTATCACTGCAAGACAACCAGCAACAAAAAGAGACGCCGCAGCGTCTCTTTTCACATCTTCTCTCAAGTCAGCAAGCGGTACGAATACTTGCTTCTTTCGGCTCGTTAGTCTAATCAGGCTGATCAGGCTAACGAGGCTGATTAAGCATTAGTACCCGCTGGTTTCTCATCGCGTAATGCACGGCGCAAGATCTTACCGACATTTGTCTTCGGCAGATCAGTACGGAATTCGATGTACTTCGGCTTCTTGTAGCCTGTCAGCTCTTCCTTACAGAAGTTCATCAACTCTTCCTTCGTCAAGGATGGATTTTTACGCACGACGAACAACTTCACTGCTTCGCCAGAGTGTTCATCTGGAACACCGATACATGCGCATTCCAACACGCCCGGATGGCTCGCCACCACACCTTCGACTTCATTCGGATAGACATTAAAGCCAGATACCAAGATCATGTCTTTCTTACGATCGACGATCTTCGTAAAGCCACGCTCATCCATGATACCGACGTCACCTGATTTGAAGAAACCGTCAGCAGTCATGACCTTCGCAGTTTCATCGGGGCGATTCCAGTAGCCCAACATCACTTGTGGACCGCGAATCGCAATTTCACCGGACTCACCCAATGGGACCGGATTGCCATCATCATCAAGAATCGCGATTTCTGTGGAAGGGATCGGCAAACCAATCATGCCGGTAAACTCTTTAGAATCGGCGTAGTTGGCTGTGGCCACTGGAGATGTTTCAGACAAGCCATAACCTTCGGCGATCGCGCAACCAGTCACTTGTTTCCATTTATCCGCGACCGCGCGTTGCACCGCCATACCTCCACCCGTACAGACGATGTAACCAGAATGATCGGTATTGGCGAAATCAGGATTGTTCAACAAGGCGTTATACAAAGTGTTCACGGCTGGGAAAACATTGACTTTGTATTTGCCCAATTCTTTGACGAAGCCAGGAATATCCTTTGGATTCGGAATCAAAATATTCAAACCACCAATACGAGTACCGACCATCGCACAGACTGTCAGTGCAAAGATGTGATACAGCGGCAAAGCACAAACGAACACCAGTTGTTCGGTCTCTTTGTGAGCATCCATGGTTGGTTTCAACCATGCATGGTTCTGCAAGACGTTGGCCACCACGTTACGATGACTCAAAGTTGCACCCTTGGAGACACCGGTCGTGCCGCCCGTGTATTGCAAGAAGGCGATATCATCGAGCTTCATCTCACGGCTTTGGAAGCTCAAGCCGGATGCTTGACCTAGCATTTGTTTGAAAGTCACGGAACCAGGCAGAGAAAAAGCTGGCACCATTTTCTTCACATGGCGCACCACCAAATTCACGATCATGCCCTTTAAGCCGCCTAGCAATTCGCCCATCGAAGCAACGACTACGTGCTTCACGGACGTATGTGCAATCACTTTCTCTAAGGTAGTCGCGAAATTTTCGAGGATGAAAATCGCTTCGGCACCAGAGTCTTTCAATTGATGTTCGAGTTCACGTGGCGTATAGAGCGGGTTCACGTTCACCACAACATAGCCAGCGCGCAATACCGCCGCTAATGCGACAGGATATTGCAACACGTTTGGCATCATGATAGCGACACGAGCACCAGGTTTCAGGCCACGGCTTTGCAACCAAGCACCGACCTTACGCGACATCTCATCGAGCTCGCGATAAGTCATGTATTTATCCATGCACACATAGGCTTTGCGATCAGCAAATTTGCTAAACGATTCATCCAACAGGTGCACGAGGGATTTGTATTGATTGACGTCGATTTCTGCTGGCACGCCTGGTGGGTAAGATTTCAGCCAGAATTTATCCATTGCCATAGTATGTCTCCGTTGATTTATGTGAGTGTTTTATTGCGCGGGGAGCGCTTCTTTCTCGGCATGATCTATGGTGGCTTGATGGCGATTTCCCTGTCGTCATCAGGCTCAGTCAAACCTTATCAGCATAAAGATACACGAAGCGCCGAAATCTGACTATGTGAGGTGCAAATAAGCTGCAGAAAATGACTCAGAACTGAGCAAGTCTTCTAGAAGATATTGCGCCGCAACATGGGATCGCGGCGCAAATAACGAACGCTTAATGGGGGCGTGGAAAGGAATTCTAGGCGCGTTCGACCTGCACCAAGACGTCATAAAAGGTTGGGCCGCCCCCCATATCCGTCACTTTTTGATTGGTCACTTCGTTCGCATTTTTGAAATCGGAGGCGAACTTCTTCCACCAAATCGACAGGCCCACCACTAAGCCTGGACGTGCTTTCTCAGTGATACGCGCTTTGGCTACGAAGCTACCGCGATCATTGAAAATGCGCACCATGTCACCGTTTTGAATTGATCGCGCGACCGCATCTTCTGGGTGCAAATCAAGATGCGGTTCGCCCTCGGTGTCACGCAAACTCTTCACGTTAACGAAGGTCGAATTCAAGAAATTACGTGCTGGTGGCGAAATCATCGCCAAAGGATATCGTTGCGCCAATTCAGGATTGCTAGCCTTGGATTCATAGGGGGGGATAAATGTCGGCAAAGGATCGAGTCCATCATCGGCCATTTGTTGGCTGAAGAATTCAACCTTCCCCGATGGCGTCGTAAAACCACCCTGTGCGAAGCTGGCTTCCGGCATCACCAATTTCGACCAGCCTTTACTTTTGAGATCTTCCCAATTGGTATGGCGCGTACGTTCGTGCTCGAAATTGAAGGCCTGCGCCGCTAATTCTTCATCGCTTTCAGCAAAACAAGCTTCGTTGAAGCCCATAGCTTTGGCCAATAATCGGAAAATTTCCGTATTCGATTTGGCCTCGCCCATCGGCGCAATCGCGGCGTTGTTCGCCATCATGTAGCGATGTCCATACGAAGCATGGGCATCAATGTGTTCTAATTGGGTCGTAGCAGGCAAAAGAATATCGGCATAGTCTGCCGTATCAGTTTGAAAATGCTCCAACACCACCGTGAACAAATCTTCGCGACCGAAACCGCGCGCGACTTTAGGAGACTCAGGCGCAATTGCCACCGGATTCGAGTTATACACAATCAGGGCCTCGATACGCGGCCCAAATTCAGGCGAAGCGTCGCGCAATAAATCATCACCAATGGTGGTCATGTTAATCGTGCGTTGGGGCAAATGTGCCGGGAATAAATCTGGCCTTTTCAAGGCATCCGAATTTTTCACAAAACTACTAGAAGACGACAATAGCGCACCACCAGCAGCATGCCGCCACGCGCCAACTAAGGCTGGCAAACAGCAGATATTACGCACTGCCATGCCGCCACCGTGGGTGCGTTGTACGCCGTAATTCATGCGGATCAAACTCGGTTCGCCACGTAGCGCACCCTCACCATATTCACGCGCTAAGCCAATCACTTCGTCAGCACTAATGCCACAGGTCTGTGCGACTTTTTCTGGTGTCCACTCTGCCACGCGCTGTTTCAGTTGTTCGAAACCCACGGTGTAGTTCGCGATGTAGTCATGATCCAACAAATCTTCTTTGATCAAGACATGCATCATGCCCAGCGCGAGAGCAGCATCGGTACCAGGCAAGAGCGCAATGTGCTGATGACATTTTTCTGCACTGAGCGAGCGATAAGGATCGATCGCAATAATCTTCGCGCCCTTACGTTTGGCTTCTTGTACACGAGTCCAAAAGTGAACGCTAGAGGCAATCGGGTTGCCGCCCCAAATGATAATCAAACGTGCATTTTGAGTTTGCTCGACGTCCGTACCAATACGATCACCGAGCGTGTATTTGTATCCCGCCCCACCAGCCGATGCGCAAATAGTGCCATCCAAAAATGAGGCTCCTAATTTATTCAAGAAGCGCGCCGACATGCTATCACCTTGAACCAAGCCCATGGTGCCAGCATAGTTGTACGGCAAAATCGACAGTGGATTACGCGCTGAAACTTCTTGGAGTTTGCCGGCAATGGTGGCAATCGCTTCGTCCCAACCGATACGTTCGAACTTACCCTCCCCTTTTTTGCCGACGCGTTTTTGTGGATATAACAAACGGTCTGGATGATAGGTGCGCTCGGTGTACCGCGCCACCTTGGTACACAAGACACCGCCGGTACTTGGATGATCAGGATCGCCTTTGACTTCGAGCGCAACACCGTTTTCCACCTTCACGAGCAGGGCACAGGTATCCGGGCAATCATGCGGACAGACAGCACGGACAATTTGACTTGGAACAGAGACGCTACCCATGATTAAACCCTTTAAGCTAAGACGATACTCACTATGTGAAACTTGTGAGCAAAAACGAAATGATAGACTGCTTCGAGGCTTTCTGCCACGCACAGCCAAAAAGTTGTGATGCCTATGGTGCGCATGCGGCCCAATTAATTACTTATCCTAGCGTAATAAGCACAATTAGCATGATTGGCATGACTAGCCTAGCCAGAGCGCCATAACAGTCATGCAAACAAAATATCAAGCCTAGATCTGGAACAAGCAAGCCCAAATCGAGTATCCTAGCGGTCATTTTGCAACGACTTTGGCTTAATCATGAATCGCTTCCTCGGTGTTAACGCAGTTCTTCTCGCAATCGTGCTGGCTTGCTTCGGCTTACTCGGTGCGGCCATGTACATGCAACTGGTGCTGGATATGCTGCCTTGCCCTTTGTGTGTGATCCAGCGTTACGCCTTTTTGTTGACCGGCGTATTCGCCCTGATCGCTCTCATTTGGCGCAGCCGCCTCAAAGCTATTTTGGGTTTGGGCTTGCTCGCGAGCCTTGGCGGTGTTGGTACCGCGGGCTACCATGTATGGGCATTATCGCAACCACCAGGCTCCTGCGGCGTTGATCCTTTGACCGGTCCTCTTAACAATTTGTTTAGCGCACAGTTATTCCCATCCTTGTTCAAAGCGACGGGCTTTTGCGATACCCCTTACGATCCGATTTTGGGTCTGTCGATTCCGGCATGGGCTTGCGTATGGTTCTGTGTGTTCGCAGTGACTCAGTTGATCGTCATTGCCCGCTTCAAAACTGAACGCCAATACTTTGGCAAAACCCGCACATGAGCCAGCTGTTTCAAGCTGGCGATACCCTGCAGCAGTGCCAACGTCGGTCGCCGCTTGATGCCTTAGAAACCCGTATGCTGATCGAGCATGTCACGGGTTATACGCGGGTTCAGTTGATCACCAAGGCGGAGCAAGCACTGAATGCTGAGCAAGCTCAACAACTGTCAAGCCTAGTTCAGGCGCGCCAAGTGGGGCAGCCGATCGCCTATCTCTTAGGAGAGCGCGAATTTTTCGGTTTGAACTTCAAGGTCTCGCCTGCAGTACTCATTCCGCGTCCCGACACAGAATTATTAGTCGAGTTGGCCTTGGAGATGAGCCCCCGCCCAGCGCACATCCTTGATCTTGGTACCGGCTCTGGCGCCATTGCCGTCACCCTTGCGGCACAAGAAGCACAATTCACTGTGACTGCGGCTGACATCAGCCCTGCAGCACTGGCGATTGCACAAGACAATGCCAAGCGTCTCGCGGCCAACAATCCTGTGCGTTTCTTTCAGAGTGATTGGTTTCGCAGCATCCCTGCGCAACAATTCGACACCATCGTCAGCAATCCGCCGTACATCGTGAAAGACGACGAACACTTACAACAAGGTGATCTGCGCTTCGAACCGATTGATGCATTGACTGATCACAGCGATGGCCTAAGCGCCTATCGCAGCATCATTCAAGGCACGCCACACTACCTGCGGCATGGCGGCTGCTTATTGATGGAACACGGCTACCACCAAGCGGAACAAGTACAAGCATTGCTGCAGCAAGCCGGTTTTCAGGCGGTGCGCAGTTGGCAGGATCTCGCAGGAATTTGGCGCGTTACCGGAGGCGTTTGGCATGGAAATTAGTAACGACAAAGGTCGACTCGATCTGCCACTGATTCATCGTTTTCTGTCCGAAGAAAGCACATGGGCCAAACAGATTCCATTCGCCACGGTGCAAACTTCCATCGAACATTCACTGTGTTTCGGTGGCTACGAAAACGGCCAACAAATCGCCTTCGCTCGTGTCGTCAGTGACTACGCCACTTTTGCCTATTTGATGGATGTGTTCGTGTTACCAGAATACCGCGGTCGTGGCCTCAGCCGCCAATTACTGATGGCAATTCAAGCCCACCCGCGATTACAAGGCTTGCGCCGTTTCTTGCTGGCCAGCAGCGACGCTCGCGGCTTGTATCAAAAATTCGGCTTCCACGCCTTGGGCAAACCCGAGATCATGATGGAAATTAACGTGCCCGATATTTACGCACGGCAGGGGCGCAGCTGATCCATCGTTGCTGAAACACCGCCCCATGTCGTTTTCGCTTAATATTTTTGCACGAGCTTGAGAGAAATCCTCTCTATCCCACATTTTTTGTCGCTGTCAAGACTAGCGCAATCGCACAGATTGCGTATGATCACGCCCTGCTGCGTGCGCTTGCTCCCACTTGCGATGGAATAATTTCTACCAATGTGATGGGCGTACACCTCAGCTTTTATCCTGAATTTTTATTGAATGATTTATGTTACCTTCGATTGAACATCGCCTCGCCGCCGAACTGAGCGCTAAACCTGAACAAATCGCCGCTGCTGTCGGCTTGTTGGATGAAGGCGCGACCGTGCCATTTATTTCTCGTTACCGTAAAGAGGTCACGGGTGGACTCGACGATACTCAATTGCGTACTTTAGAAGATCGCTTGCGTTATCTGCGCGAACTGGAAGACCGTCGCGCCGCGATCATCGCATCGATCGAAGAGCAAGGCAAAATGACGCCGGTTTTACTCGATGCCATCACGCACGCCGAAGATAAAACACGTCTTGAAGATTTGTATTTGCCCTACAAACAAAAACGCCGCACCAAAGCACAGATCGCTGTGGAAGCCGGTCTTCAACCTTTGGCCGATGCTTTGTTGGCGGATCCTAACTTAGTTCCTGAAACCGCTGCCGAAGCCTATTTAAAGCCGGCGTTTTCGACCGCCAATGGCGATAATCCTGGCGTTGCCGATGTCAAAGCGGCACTCGATGGTGCGCGTCAAATTTTGATGGAACGTTTCGCCGAAGACGCGACCCTCTTGCAAAGTATTCGTGAATACTTACTTGATCACGGCATCGTGGAAACGAAAGTCATCGAAGGCAAAGAAGATGCGGGTGCAAAATTCGCCGATTATTTCGATTACAGCGAAACGCTAGGCACTATTCCTTCGCATCGCGCTTTGGCGATTTTCCGCGGCCGCCGCGAAGAATTCCTAACCGTGAACTTGCGCCTCGATAGCGAAGAAGAAAAACCAAAATGGGATGCCCCTTTGAATCCCTGCGAGAGCCGTATTGCCGCACATTTCGGCGTCAGCAACAAAGGCCGCGCCGCCGACAAATGGCTGAGCGACACCGTGCGCTGGGCATGGCGTGTGAAAGTCTTCATGCATCTCGAAACCGAATTGATGACGAACTTGCGCGAGAAAGCGGAAGTGGAAGCAATCCACGTATTTGCGCGCAATCTCAAAGATTTGTTGCTGGCGGCACCTGCTGGTCCACGCGCAACCATGGGTCTTGATCCAGGTTTGCGTACCGGCGTGAAAGTCGCCGTGGTCGATGCCACCGGCAAGGTGGTTGACTACACCACCATCTATCCGCACCAACCACGAAATGATTGGGATGGCGCTCTGCATACCTTGGCACAACTTGCTGCCAAACATAATGTGTCTTTGATTTCGATTGGTAACGGCACAGCTTCGCGCGAAACCGATAAGTTGGCGCAAGACTTAATTAAACTCAAACCAGAACTCAAACTGACCAAGATCGTGGTGTCTGAAGCGGGCGCTTCAGTGTATTCTGCTTCTGAATTCGCCTCTAAAGAATTGCCTGACCTCGACGTCACGATTCGTGGTGCAGTATCGATCGCACGTCGTTTGCAAGACCCGCTAGCGGAATTGGTGAAGATCGATCCGAAATCGATTGGCGTGGGTCAGTATCAACATGACGTCAGTCAATCACAATTGGCGCGATCACTCGATGCAGTGGTGGAGGATTGCGTAAATGCGGTCGGCGTCGACGTCAATACAGCCTCTGCGCCTTTGTTGGCGAGGGTCTCTGGCCTCTCGAGTAGTGTCGCGCAAAGTATTGTTAATTTTCGCGATGCCAAAGGCATGTTTAAATCACGTTCCGATTTGCGCTCGGTGCCACGTTTGGGCGATAAGACCTTTGAGCAAGCAGCTGGTTTCTTGCGCATCATGAATGGCGATAATCCACTCGATCGTTCTGCGGTTCACCCAGAGTCTTATCCTTTGGTCGAAAAAATCTTGGCCGACATTAAGAAAGACGTCAAAACTGTAATTGGTGATAGCTCGGCACTCAAAGGCATTTCGCCAGCCAAGTATGCCGATGACAAATTCGGTGTACCGACCATTACCGATATCTTGAAAGAATTAGAAAAGCCAGGCCGCGATCCTCGTCCCGAATTCACGACCGCCACTTTCAAAGACGGTGTCGAAGAGATCAAAGACTTGCGTCCCGATATGATCCTCGAAGGCGTGATTACGAACGTCGCTGCCTTTGGTGCTTTCGTCGACATCGGCGTGCATCAAGATGGTTTAGTGCATATCTCGGCACTCTCGAATACTTTCGTCAAAGATCCGCATACGGTCGTCAAGGCGGGTCAAGTGGTCAAAGTCAAAGTCTTGGAGGTCGATGAAAAACGCAAACGCATCGCCTTGACCATGCGTTTGACAGACTCAGCGCCACAACCAGGTAGCAAACCCGAACAGCGCGCTGATCGCGATGACTCCCGTCGCCTCAATCAACATCGTCAACAACAAAGTCATCAAGCGGCAAATTCCATGGCCAATAACGCCATGAATAGCGCCATGGCCTCTGCCTTTGCGAAGTTGAAGCGTTAAGCTCGTCATTCCACATCAAAAAGCCTGCTCAATGAAACACTGAGCAGGCTTTTTTTCGCGCAGAAAAAGATCACACTTCATTTGATGTCGATCAAGCTTGCCGACAATTCGCTCGCAAGTTGATTCGCTTTCTGTCTCTGATTTTCCAAAGTTGACTGCAGTCAAGGAAATTGCGCACTGCACTCTTTACCATCCCCCGCGTAGTGTCAAGCGACCAACTACAGTCCGTGGAAGGGTTGAAGTCAATGATGCCCTTCTTAACATCCATCATCACTATTTCCATATTTCAAAACTGATGATGGTTTCAAGCATGGGGTTATATCAAGATGAGCTCATCGTTCACTAAATCCACCGCGCGGAATATCTTTTATGGAGGTTCCGTCTTCTTCTTTCTGTTTTTTGTTGGTCTCACTTTCGACACCATGAGTGGCTTGCCGAAGCGCGACAATAGCTCACAGCTGACTGAAGCCACCGCACGCGGCAAAAAGATCTGGGAAACACGCAATTGTATCGGCTGTCACACTTTGCTCGGCGAAGGCGCCTATTTCGCTCCTGAACTCGGCAATGTGTATAAGCGCCGTGGCCCAGAATTTATCAAAGCATGGATGGCTTCCCAGCCCACGGGTGCACCGGGGCGTCGCCAAATGCCGCAATTTCATCTCAACGAAGGCGAACTCAATGATTTGGTCGAGTTTCTGAAATACACCTCAGAGATCAACACCAGCAGTTGGCCACCCAATATCGAGGGTTAATTTGGACTTCCTTACAAAGTCGAGATGACAAAACCTAACGGAGAAACTCATGCAATATAAATCACAGGCAGTCGCGAAGCCTTATTTCATCGCGGCCATCGCCCTGTTTCTCGCCCAGATTCTATTTGGCTTGATCATGGGCTTGCAGTATTTGATCGGCGATTTTCTATTCCCCTATATTCCTTTCAATGTGGCCCGCATGGTGCACACCAATCTCTTGATTGTGTGGCTCCTGTTCGGCTTTATGGGTGCGGCATACTACTTAGTGCCGGAGGAATCTGAACGTGAGCTGCATAGTCCTAAATTGGCGATGCTCATGTTTTGGGTGTTCTTGGTGGCAGGCGCCTTAACCATTGTCGGTTACTTAGCGGTTCCGTATGCCTCGCTGGCCAAACTGACCGGCAACGACATTCTGGAAACCATGGGACGTGAATTCTTAGAGCAGCCGCTACCGACTAAACTCGGCATTGTGGTAGTAGCTCTGGTATTTCTCTTCAATATTTCAATGACGGTCTTAAAAGGCCGCAAGACCAGTATTAGCCTCGTCATGTTAGCGGGTCTCTGGGGCCTCGCTGTGTTCTTCCTGTTCTCGTTCTACAACCCAAGTAACCTCGTCAAAGACAAGTACTACTGGTGGTGGGTTGTCCATCTTTGGGTAGAAGGTGTGTGGGAATTGATTCTCGGTGCGATGTTAGCGTTTGTCTTGATCAAAGTAACTGGTGTGGATCGCGAAGTGATTGAAAAATGGTTGTATTCGATCATTGCCATGTCACTCATTACCGGTATCATCGGTACCGGCCACCACTACTATTGGATTGGTGCACCTGAATATTGGCAATGGTGGGGTAGCGTGTTCTCTGCGCTGGAACCAATCCCATTCTTCATGATGACGGTGTTTGCGTTCAACATGGTGAATCGTCGTCGGAAAGATCATCCTAACCGTGCCGCTGTCTTGTGGGCCTTGGGCACTGGTGTGATGGCTTTCCTCGGTGCTGGTGTGTGGGGCTTCTTGCATACGTTAGCGCCAGTCAACTACTACACGCACGGCACGCAAATTACTGCTGCCCATGGTCATATGGCCTTCTATGGTGCGTATGCGATGGTAGTCATCACCATGATCAGTTACACCATGCCACTCATGCGTGGACGTTTGGCGAATAGCAATCGTGCACAAGTCATGGAAATGTGGTCGTTCTGGTTAATGACTGTGTCCATGGTATTCATTACTTTGTTCTTGACTGCGGCCGGTATTTTGCAAGTGTGGCTACAACGTGTAGCAAGCTCTCCACTCAGTTTCATGAGTACACAAGATCAACTCGCCATCTTCTATTGGTTGCGTTTGGGTTCTGGTGTGATCTTCCTGATCGGCTTGGGTTTATACATCTTTAGCTTCTTTGCCCGCGCCGGCGATGCCGAGCCGGTCGCTGAAGCGTCCACTTAAGTTAATACGCCCGACCAAAATGGTCGGGCTTCTTTTTTATCATTAGATCATGAACGACTTTTTGCCTGCTGCCCTTCTTGAGAAGGTAAGTCCATCGCATTCTCAAGCTATTCCCTACTATCGCGAAGTCGGACAAGAATGTCAGTTGTTTGAATTCGCCTTCCAACGCGGTTTACCACTGCTCATTAAAGGGCCAACTGGATGTGGCAAAACCCGCTTCGTTGCCCATATGGCCGCGCGTCTGGAACGTCCATTGATCACAGTCGCTTGTCATGATGATTTGAGCGCCGCGGATCTGGTTGGTCGACATCTGATCGGCGACGGCGAGACGATATGGTCCGATGGTCCACTAACTCGCAGCGTCCGCGAGGGTGGCATTTGCTATCTCGACGAAATCGTCGAAGCTCGCAAGGACACCACTGTGGTGCTACACCCGCTGACGGATGACAGACGAGTACTTCCTATCGAACGTACGGGTGAGTTATTGCAAGCACCGAGCGAGTTTATGTTGGTTGCTTCCTATAACCCGGGCTACCAAAATCTTCTCAAAAACCTCAAGCCTTCAACACGGCAACGCTTCGTTGCGATTGAATTCTCTTACCCACAAGCGGAGATTGAGACCGACATCATCGTGCAAGAATCGGGTATCGACCGCGCTTGCGCCCAAACTTTGGTCGCCATTGCGCAGGCCTTTCGCCGCTTACAACATTATCATCTGGAAGAAAGCGCTTCGACACGTCTCTTGATTTACGCTGCCAAATTGATGCTCGCTGGTTTGACTCCGCGTGCGGCTTGTCATTTCGCCTTGGCGCAACCGCTGAGCGACGAAGCAAGCACCATTGCCGCTTTACTTGAAGTGATTCATCTCCACTTTGCTAGCTAAGTCTATGAGCGCGCCAACCTCGTCATCCAACACCCCTGCCAGCGAGGAAGAACTCAATCTTGCTGTGCGCGCTGCTGCACTGTATTTACTGAATATTTTGCTGCTACCAGGCCTTGCTTTTGTATTGTTACTGGCGATGTTAGTACGCCATCATCAGCACCCGTCGGCTCTGGTGAGGAATCATCTTGAACAAGCATTACGTGCCAGTTTATGCGCAGGGTTTATGCTCGTCTTGGTCAGCGCCATGGTCCTACTCTATGGCGACATTCACCATGTTCACACGTGGATGGGTTTGATTTTATATGTGCTTTGCCTGCACTCCGTTTTCATTCTGTTTGGTGTGCTCGCGCTCAGCCATGCACAAGCTGGTCGTCTCTTTCGTTATCCGCTGATTGGTGGCGCGAAGCTTGATTCTCAGTTTCCTGGATGACGAAAGCGGTACCCATGACGAAGGCAGCTCCAGAAATGTCAACATGCGCTTCACATTCAAACTCTTGTTCTTCCTCTGCGAAGCCCTCATCAAAAGCTGCGCGAGTTCAACAATGGCGCCGCTTCACACAGGCTGGCTTTTTTATCTTATTCATCATCGCCCCTATCTTTGATATTTTCAGGCTCGATCTCAATCTCAAACATTTCATCCTGTTCGGATTCGATTGGACTTTGGGGCTAGAACATTTTGTGCCAGGCAAAAGCTCTCCGCTAGAAGCCGCCAGCGCCATTTTTTTGAGAGCGATTCTGCCACTCTTGAGTCTTGCAGCGGCTCTCATTTATATCAGCTGGAAATGGGGTCGCCTTTACTGTGGTTGGCTCTGCCCCCACTTCTCCATGGTCGAAACAATTAATCAAACTTTGCGTAAAGCGATCGGCAAACAAAGTTTGTGGGATAGCGCTCCTATCCCTGAACATAATCCCGATGGCAGTACCACCAAAGCAGATCCGATCTGGTGGTTCTTAGTATTGCCCTTGGTCGCGCTCTGTGCCGTGACTTGGGCGGTGGCACTCCTGACCTATCTACTGCCGCCAATGGAGATTTATCACAACCTTTGGCATGCGACGCTCACCCGCAATCAAGCGGTTTTTATCACGGCTGCCAGCATTGCTTTCTTCATTGAATTTATGTTTGCGCGCCACCTTTTTTGTCGCTACGCCTGCGCGCTTGGGCTATTTCAAAGTCTCGCGTGGATGGCTAATCGCAAAGCCATGGTGGTGGGCTTTCAACGACCACGGGCGCGTGATTGCGCGAGCTGCGATTCGGCTTGTGACCACGCCTGCCCTATGCGTTTACAACCTCGCAGCGTCAAACGCATGATGTTCGCCTGCGTGCAATGTGGCCAATGCCTTGATGCTTGCGAGAAAAGCCAAACACACAATCCTGACGGACCGCTACTCACTTGGTTGCATGATCAAGAGGCGCAATCCGAGGCGGCGCTCAACGGAAAACAAGCGCGTATCATCACCATCCACCGCGCTCAGGAGCACCAAGAAAACACTCAGCAGGAGCAAACATGGAAGAAACCGTAGGCGCATGGTGGGACAAGATCGTCAGTAAGCTCGCCTATAGCGGTTTTACCGAGGCGCGGGTCGAGTTGCACGAAGTCGCACCCATCGCGGCCATCCTGTATCAAGCGCTTGGCGGCGATGCTGGTTTGCAGATCCAATCGGGTACTGCGCGCCAACATGGCGCACGACTCGGATGGCTGCAAAGAATCGCAGGCATCGGCGAGCGTCAAGAGGGCAGCTGGCGCACTGAGCGCGAGCTTTTCTTGCCGAGTTTCATCGACTACTTCCCCAGCAAGGAACTGAATCGTGAATTGTATTTGTGGCTGCTGATTTTACTTGCACACGATTGCGAACCCGAGGCGCCGTGGCTTCTGCGCAATCAAGCAGCTACCCTCAATGCACTCCAGCACCTGCCCGCTTTTCAACAACGTTACCAAGATCTGGTCGAGTGTCTGCTGCAATTGCGCCAACAAGTCTATCAGCCAAGCGAGAAAACCCAGGCCATCGAGCTGCAGATTGCGCAAGCACTACGACATCCCGGTAGCGTCAAGCTGCCACTTGAACTCAGCGTTGGCATCTATCCGGTGATCTGTTGGATGACACCTCATCCACCGGCCAAGGCAGCGCCCGCGCCGCGTCCTACCGCTCTCGATCAGCAGGAAAATCAGGCGCAGGCACAAAATCAACAAGAGCAAAAGCAAGACTTGTCACGTAAAAAACCTCAGGCCGAGCATACCGATATGCCCGAGCCAAAGAGTCCCTTCATGCTCTTGTTTAGAGCCGAGAGTTTGTTCTCGTGGGCGGAGTATGTGAAAGTCAATCGTGACCTCGA
Source organism: Undibacterium cyanobacteriorum (assembly GCF_031326225.1). Lineage (GTDB taxonomy): Bacteria > Pseudomonadota > Gammaproteobacteria > Burkholderiales > Burkholderiaceae_D > Undibacterium > Undibacterium cyanobacteriorum. The sequence continues at coordinate 3,965,155 of NZ_CP133720.1, forward strand.
TGAGGACGACAATCCCGATGCTGCGCGAGCCGCCGAAGATCTCGATATCTTAAGTATTGCCAATGACGGTAAATCTTTAGCCAGCCGCTTGCGCTTCGATTTGGATCTACCTGCAGAAGCCGAAGATGATTTGATCTTGACTGAAGGTTTGCGCTACCCCGAATGGGACTTCAAGAAGCAGTCTTATCGTGAGCACTACGCCCACGTTGAGCTGATGTTAGCGCGTCACACCGAGCAAGAAATGCTACCAGTGCGATTACATGTCCTCAGTCAAAAACTGCGACGTCAATTTCAATGCTTACAACCGCAACAAACTTTATTGAAAGCGCAAGCACAAGGCGACGAAATTGATATCGATGCTTGTGTGCGCTTCCTGACAGAGCCGTCACAACAAGCCCATGCCCGTACCACCCTACCGCAGGTGTACACAGCGTGGCGACGACAACAACGTGACCTTGCTTGCCTACTCTTAGCCGATTTGTCGATGTCGACCGACGCTGCGGTCGACAACCAGCAAAGAATCATCGATGTGATCCGTGACAGTCTCTATCTCTTTTCTGAGGCTTTGGACGCCAGCGGTGACAAATTTGCCCTCTATGGCTTCTCATCAGTGCGCCGTCATCACGTCCGCATGCACCTCTTAAAGGGCTTCGACGAGCGTTATAGCGGAGCGATCCGTGCCCGCATCGCCGAAATCAAACCGGGCTTTTACACACGCATGGGGGCGGCTGTGCGACATGCCAGCGCCACCCTACAACTACAAAGTGCGGAGCGACGCCTCTTATTGATTCTGACCGATGGCAAGCCCAACGACCTCGACCATTACGAAGGTCGATATGGCATCGAAGATACGCGCATCGCCATACAAGAAGCACGCGAGGCTGGCTTGATCCCATTTTGTGTCACGGTCGATGATGGGGCGCAGGATTACCTCCCCCACTTATTCGGCGCGAACGGCTTTACGATTGTCAAACACATCAACGAGCTACCAACCATCTTACCGCGCTTATACGTGCAGCTGACTTCGCATTGAAATCCTTCGGTTTAGGGACGAGGTTAACCCCAAGAACTTTGAAAACCCCTCAACACTGAGACACAGAGGCGCTGAGGAGCGCCGAGTAAATTGTGTTTGATCTCGTCTTAATCTTCGCCCGAATAAAATCATCTCACCTGGTCGTAGTTTTAGTGAACGCCAAAAAGCCAAAGTACTTAAAAGGCGCCCTTCTATGCTTCGGTTCCTCAGCATTCTTCAGCGTTCCTCAATCCCTCCGCGACTCGGCGTTGAGGGGTTTCAATACGATCTCCAAACATCCCAGCCACCGCGTTTCCAACAGCCGCTTTGATCTATCGCAAACCATGCTGCATTGCCCATCCAACTTGACTGGGGTCAATGATTTCGACTACCACGCGGCGTAGCCTGACGACAAGACCTACAGAACGACAACATCACAACATCACTACATCATTTACTGAGAGAGGAAACAAGAGATGAAAACGTCGAATACACTCAATGTACTGCGCACAGGTTTACGACCCATGGTTGCTGTGCTCGCAGCACTCCCATTGATCGCTGGCGTCGCCTACGCACAAGAGAAAAAGGATGAGAAAACGCACGGAGCAGCGGAACTCAAATACCAAGCGGGTGGTTCGCCACTCGCCAATGAAGCGATGCACCAGAACATCAATCCTAAAGCGCCTCCAATGACCAAGGCTGAATTCGATGCAGCCAAACAAATCTATTTCCAACGTTGCGCAGGTTGCCATGGCGTGTTGCGTAAAGGTGCAACAGGTAAAGCATTAACACCTGACATCACACTCGAAAAAGGTACAGACTATTTGAAAGTCTTTATCGCGTATGGCTCACCTGCCGGTATGCCAAACTGGGGTACCTCGGGTGACTTGACCGAAAAAGAAGTGGACTTGATGGCGCGCTATATTCAACAAGAGCCGCCAACACCACCTGAATTCGGTATGAAGGAAATGATGCAAACTTGGAAGGAAATTATTCCTGCATCGAAGCGTCCGACCAAGAAGATGAACAACTACAACATTGCCAATTTGTTCTCCACCACACTACGCGATTCTGGTGAAGTGGCCTTGATTGATGGCGACACCAAGAAGATTATCAACATCGTCAAGACTGGTTATGCGGTCCACATTTCGCGTATCTCGGCATCTGGTCGTTATCTGTACGTGATCGGACGTGACGCACGTTTGAACCTGATCGACTTATGGATGGAAAAACCAGATAACGTCGCTGAGATCAAAATCGGTTTAGAAGCACGTTCGGTCGAAACATCTAAATTCAAGGGCTACGAAGATAAGTTTGCGGTCGCTGGTTCCTACTGGCCACCACAATACGTGATGATGGAAGGCGATTCCTTGAAGCCATTGAAGATCGTCTCGACCCGTGGCATGACTGTCGACAATGAATACCATCCAGAGCCACGCGTGGCGTCGATTGTGGCCTCTCACTATCGCCCAGAATTCGTCATCAATGCGAAAGAAACTGGCAAGATCATGATGGTGAACTATTCTGACTTGAACAACTTAAAAGTCACCACATTGGACGCAGCGAAGTTCTTGCATGACGGTGGTTTTGATTCAACAGGTCGTTATTTCTTAGTCGCTGCGAATGCCTCGAATAAGATTGCCGTGGTCGATACTAAGGAAGACAAAATGGCAGCGATTGTTGATGTCGGCAAGACGCCACATCCAGGCCGTGGCGCTAACTTTGTTCATCCAAAATTTGGACCAGTGTGGGCGACCAGTCACTTAGGTGATGAAAGTATTTCCATGATTGGTACTGACCCAGTGAAACACAAAGCGCAAGCTTGGAAAGTGGTCGATACGGTCAAAGGCCAAGGTGGTGGTTCCTTGTTTATCAAGACTCATCCAAAATCGAAAAACTTGTGGGTCGACACGCCTTTGCATCCTGACGCGAAGATCAGCCAATCCGTTGCGGTGTTTGATATCAACAATCTCGAAAAAGGCTTCGTCACTTTGCCGATCGGTGAGTGGTCTGGCCTAGGTGAAGGTGCGAAACGTATCGTTCAACCAGAATACAACCAAGCTGGTGACGAAGTATGGTTCTCGGTCTGGAGCGCGAAAGATAAAGAATCTGCCATCGTGATCGTGGACGACAAAACTCGCAAGTTGAAAGCAGTGATCCGCGACAAGCGCTTGATCACGCCAACAGGTAAGTTCAATGTCAATAACACGCAACACGACGTTTATTAATGCACTCAAGATTTGATAAGAGGCTCATCATGAAAACAATGATTGCATCACTTACAGCCACCGCGGTGATTGGTTTAGGTCTCTGTGCTACGCCAGCATTCGCTAGCACCGGCCCAGAACTGACTCAGAAAAACGGCTGTATGGCTTGCCACGGCGTGGATAAAAAAATTCTAGGTCCTGGGTTTAAGGAAATCGCAGCGAAGTACAAAGGCAATGCCCAAGCTGCTACCTTGCTTGCCAAGAAAGTTAAAGATGGTGGTAGCGGTGCCTGGGGTCCCATTCCTATGCCACCGAATGGCGGCAAAGTTAGCGACGCCGATATCAAAACCATGGTGGATTATGTTCTCAGTCTGAACTAATCAATCTTCCCTCAGAAGTATGAGGGATTGAACAAATGAGTGAACAAGGAATTCAGCAATCAGGGTTCCATCTTCGGCGTGCCAGTTACCCTTGGCACGCCATTTTTTTATGCGCATTTTTTCACGCTTCCTTGTGCGGACACCATATTCAAAGCTGGCTGTCTTTTGTGGCTTGTCGCTGCTGAGTTTTATCGCCCCTGCTAGTGGCCAGCACCCAAGCAAGGATGACCATCGTCAACAGATGTGTGAGACTTCAACACTCCGTTTTCAGCTTACTGCTGACGGCGCACGTCTTGATGTCGTTGACCGGACCAGCGAAACTGTCATCGAGAGCACCGAGGTGAAGGATCACCGACACGATCCTGCGCAGATCGCTTTCTTGATCCATGCAGCACCCCGCAAAAGCTGCGTCGCCGTTTTGCAAACGGGCGACGAAATTTGGGAACTCTCGTATGCGGACGACCGAGAGCCTGTCTACCAAGGCTATGTGCACGATTACAAAATGCGAGAAGGAGTGCCAGATGCACGGCGTTACCCAGCGCGCATCACCATCCTCGAAAAGAAGTTTCGATGGATACGCTTCGACCAGCACAGCTTTCGCTATATGAGCGTGACCGATGACGAGGGCAAAACACAGATCATCAATCTCGACATTCGCCGCAAGATGTTAGACCTCCACTTCTCTGAAGAAATCGATCTCACAAAGTCGAAGTAGACCAATCTTCTACCGTAAACTACCGCGACTTCACGTCACAAAAAGAAAAAGCCTTACCACACTGCGGTAAGGCTCCGGCATTCACACTGGTTGGATTCACGCGGAATCAAAGCCGCGCAGTGGGTTGTGCTGAAGTTTGAAATTAGAAGCGCCAGTAGATGGACGCATGCGCCGCGCGTCCTGTTTGCGTATAGGCATCAACAACAACCGAGGTGGCGGCTAAGCCCTGTACGTCGGTCCAATTCCAATACTTCTTATTGCCGAGATTCTCGATTGACAAGCGCGCCGTCAACTGTGGATTGATTTGGTAATTGAACTGCAGATCGACAACATTCACTGCTGGAACCAAGAATTGCTTAATGCGCGGTGGCGTCGCAGGCTTAGGAAGATACGCACTGTTCAAGTCAGCTTCATTCTTGGCACTGACATGGCGTGCATTTATTTGGAAATCAAACTGGGCATCTTTCACACGCAAGCCGAGTACGGCTTTATTGGGGTTGATGGAATTGAGCGGCAGATGCGTGATCTCATCCCAACCTTGCGTATGTCCTATCGCAATCGGTGAACTCAGTTCGAAGGCACCGAATCGTCCCCACTGAACATTGCCACGAATCTCATAGCCTTGAATGATGGCCTTATCGATGTTCACGGTTTGGAAAATCGCAGGATCACCAGCGACACCTTTGCCACCGAGCGGTTTCTTGTCATAGATGAGGTCGCGATATTGACCACGGAATACAGCGAAATCGAGGGTTACCATCTCATACAAGGCGCGGGCACCCAGTTCAACTGTGTGGCTCTTCTCAGGGCGTAAATCAGGATTCGCTAACAACACTGCGGGTACCGTACTACTATCGAACACACCATTGATTTGCTGCGCATTCGGCGCGCGGAAACCGCCTGCCATATTGGCGTAGAGGTTCCAATCGCGATCAAGCTTATACACCACGCCTAATTTGGGTACGGTGGCACTGCCTGATAATGATTTCGCAGGCGTCTTCGCTGGTGGCGCAAATCCGGCTTGCGTGATGACATCAAGGTCGAAGTGATCAATGCGCAGGCCCGGCGTGATCACCCATTTTCCCGCAAAAATTTCATCCTGCAAGAACACCGCTTTGCTGGAGTCGCGCGTGTCGGGGAAGTATTTACGTGGCACAAAATCGGCATTGCCTGGATCAAGTCCGTCAAAAAAATTCGAGACTCTGAGACTCGCATAGTCCAAGCCCATACTCCAACGTTGTGCGAAATACGCGTCGTGTTTCAGCAATTTGTCGACCATGATATTCGCTTGCCAGCCATTTTCTTGATACGAGACCAAGCGCACGCGGTCAGCCAAGGTATTACGATGCGTGACACCATTATCCTGGGCATCACTATCTTGGTAGCTCAGGTTGGTTTGAATGTGATCAACCAAACTATCCTGCAATTGATAGCGTGATGTCCATTGCAGGCGCTGACGACTGAAGTCCTTATTTGCATGTTCGCCAGTGACTGCCGACGCGCTCGTCAATGGGAGTTTGGCGCGACTTGAGAGTAATTCAATGTCCGAAGTCTTATGCACCCATTCGGCAGTCAAACTATGCTGCTGTTGCGCATTGGGGCGATATACCAGTTTCAATAAAGCCGCTTGACTATGATCTGTTTCTGGATTCGGCGTAGTTCTATCAATGTTCGATACATTGTTCGTTCCCAGATTGCGCAACTCCGAACCTTGTGCGGTATTTGCGCTCATCAACCATGACCACTCGGAGTTGATACGTCCAGCCAAAGTTCCTGTTAAGACGCGGCTATGATCATCGCCATTCCAATTCACTGCGACAGAACCTGCCCACTCTTTTTGTGCTGCAGACCGACTCTTGAGCAAATCATCAGGCGTCAAGCTAATGAAGTTGACGAGGCCAGCTAGACCATCGGAGCCATAGAGCACTGAGGCTGGGCCACGCGTGATTTCCACTTGTTTCACCAAGTCCATCGCCAATGAATCGCGTCCAAAGGCATTGCTGCCGTTGACGTAACTACGCGGCAAGCGCACACCATCAATCACCATCAGTACGCGGTTCCCATCCTGACCACGAATACTAAATCCTGCGTTAGCGTCGCGTCCGGTGGCATTCCCAACACCCGTAATCGTGAAGCGTGCTGGCGCTCGCTTGACTTCAATATTGGCAAGATTACGTGCGATGTCGCGGATGTCGGCCACACCATTGCGCTCTAACTCATCGCGACCAATCACATCAATCGACAAGGGCACGTTCTCCAACAAAGTTTCATAGCGGGTCGCGCTAATCACTACGGTTTGCTTATGATCTGCCTCGGTACTACGATCAGACGCGGCCTGCTCTTGTGCGGAACTCATGTTGCTCACCAAGACTGTGCTGACCAAGAAAGTCGATTGTAAAGCGACACTGATGGCCTTACGTTTTAGTGTCACTACGGGAATTGCTTTGAGCTTTTGCGATTGCATGATGCCTCCAACACAGATAGAAGATATGCAAAGTCTATGCTGCGCTGGGAGGCGGTCAATTCACTAACTGGATTTGGGACTAGCTAAAAAGAACTAGAGAGAAAGGCCAAAGCCGGGATTTCCCCTCTGATGGCGCGGTTTTTCGCGAACCGCGGTCTCTTAGCTTAAATCATATTAATTTGCGTTAGATCAAGGTCCGCACACCACACTGAGTTTGACTGGTGCGGTGTACGGTTGCGTTTAAAAATGGTGTGCTAACTTAGGCTGCGTAAAAATTCCCATGGAAACAATGCGGTGTCCAATACGGTAATCGCGCTAAAGCAACTGGGCCGGCGGCTAAATTTTGCGCATCAAAAATACTCGCAAAACTGGTTTGCTCTTGCACATCAAAGCCAACGCCTACCATCCACGCGTCGCCCTCTTTGCTCGATCCCGCTTTCGGTACCACGACATGCTCTTCCAAGCGCATACGATCACCGAAATCGAAACGATCGACCTTGCCCGTTTCACGATCAAGTCGCATAACACCGTTCAATGCATTGTAAGCCGACTGTTGCGTCGCGAAAGGATAAAAGACATAGCGATTGCGGCGGCCGACGACGCGTGGATCGACTCGCGGAAACTCCAGAATTTCGCTGCGCTCGGTCATCAATACCCGTTTCTTCGCCAGATCGATTTCGAGGAAAGCCGGTGTCGAAGGATCATTCGTCACATCGATACCGCGCATCATTTGCGGCATCGACACTTGGAAATTGCCGAGGTCTTTACTCTTCACAAAGTCGAGACGAATGTGCTGCCCCTCATCCCAAGCATTACCGAAATGGAAGAGCATCATCGCAGGTAACTCCATGCGATAGGACTTACTAAAATCACTCTTATCAATCACCAACAATTGCGTGCCATCCTGAGGCTTCCACTGCATCGCCTGCACCATGCTGGTTCCCGCCTGAACGGATTTCAGATCAAGATGAATCGGCGAGAACAAGAAGATCAGATAACGTTGCGAGGTCACAAAGTCATGCACCATCGCCGAGCTTGGTGCATCCATCACACGGTGTTGGACCAGCTTGCCTAGTGGAGAGAATTGACACAGCACCAGCTTTCCCATCATGGTGCCGAAGTTCCACATCGTGCCATCCGGTTCCACTTTCGGATGCGCAGAAAACGGCATGCCGCTTAACTCAGGCGTCCAGCTGACGATACCCTCAGTCGCTAAACTGTGTGGGTCGAGCGCATGGGGTGATCCACCTTCCCACAATGCATACAAGCGTTCATTCATTTTGATGACGCTGGTATTGGCTGTATTAAAGGAATCGGATGTACGCACTGGCCGTTTTGGCTTAATCGCTGTACCGAAAGCAGGTACCAAAAATTCACCCGCTTCCTGCTCCGCCACAAATTTATCCGTCCGCACAAAACGCGCCTGATGCGAAACACCTTGGTCTGTGAAACGCCAAGCCTGCACCATGCCGTCGCCATCAAACCAATGCTGATAACGTTGTCCGCCGCGTTCGAATAAGCCAGGTCCATTACGATAGAAACTTCCTCGCAAACTACTTGGCAGTTTGCCTTCAACATAGACTAATTCGCAGGCCACATCTTGACCGCGATAACCACGCAATGGTGTCATGCGTGGATTGGCTTGAAATGTTGGGGTCGACTTTGCTGCCCCGCTCTGAACGCTTTGCGCAAAGGAGGCCGAAGATAACAGACCGGAGGCGGCGGACATGCCCGCCAGTTGAAAGAAGTGGCGACGGTTCATGATGGCCTCGCCTTAGTTCACGCGAATGGATATCGATTTATTCGCACCTTCGACTTTAAACTTCGCATCCGCATAAGATGCCGGCCCGAAGCTACCGCTTGCATCATTGCTAAAACCATATGCCTCGGTCGGAATTCCGATCGCGTTGGTATCCATCGCGCCATTGCTATTCGCATCGTGTAGAACGGAGATCGCATATTCCCCTTCCGGCAAATCCGTGAACACCACTTCGACCGCACCTAAGCGGGCATCGACGCTTTTGCGAGCAATTGCATCGCGCAGCCATTTCTCTTTCTTATCGAACAGGGCGACCATGATCTCCCCTTTGCTCTGCTTAATACCATGTACTTCGACTTTCAATTCCGCTGGCGCAGCGTGTGCTGTTCCGAAAGCAGATGCCAACAACAATGTGGACAAAAATAAAGACGCTGATTTCATGTGAACTCCTCAAAAATGGTTTGGAGATCGCATACTAAAAAAAGCGCAGCGCTTGTTGGGATCCATGCGACGAAGCGTCATTTCTTGGCGTGAACTGCAGGCTTGATTCCTGCGTGAGGTGGTTTTCCTCGCCGAAATCAGAGCAGAGAATTTTAACTAATTTACAAATCTCCCACCTTTCGACCTAGTTCACCTGCGTCGGAAGCAATTTGGCTTTTCCTTTATAATGGCGGGATCGAATTTCACACTAGAAGGAAGCATCATGAGCGACGTTCAAACTTGGATTAAAGACACCGTGACACAAAACCCAGTCGTTTTGTTTATGAAGGGCACGGCACAATTCCCACAATGTGGTTTCTCCGGTCGCGCCGTGCAATTATTGAAAGCCAGTGGCGTACAGAATCTGGTCACCGTGAATGTTTTGGAAGACGCTGCCGTACGTCAAGGCATCAAAGACTATTCAAACTGGCCAACCATTCCACAGTTGTACATCAACGGTGAATTTATCGGCGGCTCCGACATCATGAGTGAAATGTTTGAGAACGGTGAATTGCAAGCCTTGATCAAAGGCTAAGCGCTTACTCCACAAACGCTCATCAAATGACGCGCCCGATTCGCCTCATTGTTGCCATTACCGGTGCCACGGGCGCGGTGTACGGCGTGCGTCTGCTGCAGCATCTGCGCTCACTACCCAAGGTCGAAACACATTTGATGATTTCAGACGCTGGCGTTCTCAATCTGCATCAAGAACTTGATCTAAAACGCAAAGACGTGGAAGCATTGGCCGACGTGGTCCACTCCGTGCGCGACGTCGGTGCCAGCATCGCCAGCGGTTCCTTTCAATCGGATGGCATGATCATCGCGCCCTGCTCGATGAAGACCTTGGCAGCGGTCGCCCACGGCTTCGCCGATAACTTAATCACACGTGCCGCTGATGTGGTCTTGAAAGAACGCCGTCGTTTAGTCTTGATGGTGCGCGAAACACCATTCAATCTGGCCCACCTTCGCAATATGACCGCAGTCACTGAGATGGGCGGCATCATTTTCCCACCACTACCGAACTTCTACCACCGCCCCGAATCAATCGAAGCGATGGTCGATCATAGCTTGGCACGTGTATTGGATTTGTTCCAGATCGAGCATCAACTCGCTCCTCGTTGGAGTGGACTTAAGCCAGAAAACCAAGAGTAGTTTTTTGGGTGTAAGGCTCAGTTCAGGGGTAAGCTGAACCAACTTATTCCAATTCGGAGTAAAGCGCGTATGCCGGTGTCGTATATTTTTTCGTAGTTCAACAAATGCGAAATACAGAACTTCCTCGGACATTCAATATCCCAAAGTGACTATGAGGTGCTGGCACTCAAACATGCACTATTTGCTGGTAAGTTTCCCTTCATTGAAAGGTTCATCGAATGATGTCAACATCGCTTTTCCGTATCGCGTCTTTTTCCGATCAAGATCGTGGAGGCAATCCTGCTGGCGTTTGGCTCGGCGACAGTTTTCCCAGTGATGAGGAGATGCAGGCACTCGCCAAAGAGTTGGCTTATTCCGAGACAGTGTTTGCAATCCCGCTCGAGCAAGGCTGGCGTGTGCGTTATTTTTCACCTGAATCTGAAGTCCCTTTCTGTGGACATGCGACGATCGCTTTAGGCGCGGTTCTCGCACAAGAACGTGGTGAAGGTACTTACGCATTACAGCTCAACCACGGGCAGATTCAAGTCGAGGGAAAACTCACTGACAACGGCATGTATGCCAGCCTGCAATCGCCGCCGACCATGAGCAAAGACCTTGATCCCGCGCTCTTGGAAGAGGTCCTAGCGTTGTTCAATCTCGATGTCAATCAACTTGATACACGTTTGCCTCCCGCTTGGATGCATGGCGGTGCCGATCACGTTGTCTTGGTGCTCAAGGATCGAGAAACGCTAAGTTCCATGCGCTACGATTTAGATCTTGGCAAAGCACTGATGCGCAAACATCAACTAGTGACCATCATGTTGGTCTACGTTGAGTCAAACCAACTTTTCCATAGTCGCAATGCTTTCGCATCTGGCGGCGTCTATGAGGACCCGGCCACTGGCGCAGCATCAGCAGCCTTCGCTGGCTACCTTCGTGATAGCAGATGGCCGCATCAAGGTTTTGTCCGCATCATTCAAGGTGAAGACATGGGCATGCGTTCGGTAATCGAAGCGGAGTTCAATGAAGAAAAAGGAAGTTCAATTCGTATTTCGGGAGCTGCGCGAGTGATAGTATAAGCGGCGAGCAATGAGTAGCCATCTCTGCGATGATGTGGCGAACCCTGGATCAATTCCAAGTTCCAATAGGGGCGATTCAACACAAAGATCAGAGTCAAGTTCTTTTCGTACCTTTCACAGTGGCCGTAAAAGTCGCGGTCTGACACGTCAATCTTTACTACGCTTTTGTTTCTTCACCGCCAAACGTAACAGGCGCGTAAAAGTTGGACATTCCAAGTGACTCGATGCCGGACATTCCGCAGCGTGCTGCAACCCATCCCTAATCGCCACTAAGCGATCAATTTCACGCGTAATCGTTGAAGCCTTTTTCTTTAATTCATTCCTGTCGATACTCATCTGGCCATTGTTCGATTTAAAAAAAACGCCAACCTCCTGCAACGAAAATCCTGCTTCTTTGCCTAGGCTGATCAAAGATAGATGATTCAGGATTGTCGGCGGATATTGCCGCCTTAAGCCTTTTCTTTCAGTACTTCGAATTAAACCAAGCTCCTCGTAATAACGTAGTGTTGCAACGCTAAAGCCGGATCTTCTTGAAACTTCACCGATATCCATCTTTATTCTCCAAAAAATCAAGGTCAATCAACTTCTCCATGACAAAACCGATCAAGACAATAAATGGTATTGTGATTGTTAGACGTAGCAGAGAAAAACGTAGGTTCAAAAAACTACTTTCCATGAGGATCATCGGTATTTTTATAGTTGACCATGCCCCAATGAAGATGACAACATTTTGAAGCCGGCCTCCTTTCTTGAGTAACGTAAGTGCGAGTGGAAAGGAGGCAAAGAGAGGACCAGAGGCAAAACTGCCAAGCAAAAGAGAAATAATCGGCCCCTTCATACCAGCGGCATTGCCAAGGTTGTTTTCAATAAAACTTTCGGGAATCCAAACATCGATTAGCCCCATTAAAACCAATATCGCCGGAAAAATCTTGAACACCTCCAAGCTGAAATGGGTCGCGTTAAGAACGGTATTGCGACCAACTACCTCATGAAAGCTACAGAACAAAATGATCCCTGCGACGATTAATATCGAAGCTTTGTAATTCCAAATGAACCTTTTCATAAGAGAGCTCCCACTAATAAGCCTATACATAAAGCAGAGATAAAGCTTAGAAATTGTCTTAATAACGTGAATTTTTTTCCAAAAAACGATATCTCAATCGGCGCGGTGACGACCCCAACCATCGTTAGTGTCGTGATAAATGAAGCTAAGGACGGCAAATATGCTCCTGCATGATAGAGCTCACCAGCCAATGGGAAAGCGATAGGGCCTGGAATCGAAGCGATGGATCCCACCGCTGAAACCAAGACAAAACCTGTAAGACCATTTTTTGAGAAGAGTTGCCCGATCACCTCCAAAGGAATCGCAGCCAAAAGAAATCCGACAAGCAAAATCATCAATGAAATGGAAGGGAATAAGCCGAAGAACATTCCAAGACTCGATCGAATCGCCAATTTAGTCTTTCCTCTATCCTTTGCAAAGGAAATGAGAATGCACATTAGAGTAATAATCCACATGGAAGCAGCCACGGCATCCCCTCTATTAAACAATGAAGTCGAGAATGTTATTTGCATGTCGAACGTTTCTTGATTGTTTCTCGACTGCAGGTTCTGTGTTCGAATCGGCTAGTATCGTTTCATCCGTCCTATGGCTAATTCACCTCTCAAATCTATGCTGGTTAGGCGCAGGATAATCGTTCCTTCGGATAACGACAGTGTGTGGTGGATATCGCCAGGGTAAAACGCTCTACCGTCGCCAGACGTGAGGAGGTAGTGCTCTTTTTCAAAGATATGACTTTCGCCATCGTCACTCTTGGTTTCGAAGTAAGTTGCCATTTCCATGATGCCCGACAAGACGACGTAAATGACCCATCCATTGCCATGATTGTGCGGTTGACGGTAGGTACCTTGACCTTCCGAATAAGCATACAAATAGTAACCAAGCCTCTCATCATGATCTAAGATCAGATCGTCTTCGATCAACGGTGAAGTCAATTGATTGATCAGATCTTTATCTTTCACTAAAGCCTGCATATGAGCCTTGAGTATTTGAATTTTGTCCGAAGTTGATTCACTCCAAACTTCTTGAATCGTATTTTTGAATTCCAACAATTTCATCTTTACCTCCGTTGATCGTTAATCAAATTTGCTCATTCTTTGAGCGAGTAAATACAGCTTACGAACTAAAGTCAGCTTGAGGTCAAGTGAAATTTGCTTCGTTCGTTTGCGTCACTCAAGCGCGAGATTTGGGAAAACAAAGTGCAAAGCATTACGGTGGAAATCCCGCCAAGCAAATCGTAAATTCGATCCTGGCGAGAGAAATTGAGGGAGTGCAGTGAGGTCTGTTACTGGCTTATCTGCAGCTCAAGAGCGCGCGGTGGCGTGGGTGAAATGGTTCCAGCTGCAGAAGCGGTCAAAAATCGACTGCATGCAAAATGGCAAACTAAAAAGGGAGAGTACTTCAAAAGGAAGTAAGAAGCATGCCAATGGGTCTGGGCGATCGCTGCCGCAGGTGCACTGCAACATTGAAGTGGCAAGTAGTACTTTGCGCGCCCCGAAAAAAACAAATGCCTTACGTGCAGAACACGTAAGGCATTGCTTTTATTGGTGCCGGCTGCCGGAATCGAACTGGCTACCTGATGATTACAAGTCAACTGCTCTACCAAGTGAGCTAAGCCGGCGGGAAACTTTTTAGAATTTGCTGATTGTTACCAGCGCCTCCCGAAGAACAACATTATAGACTACTTTATGATTTTTAGGGAAGGCTTTTTTTGCGTTTCTGCTGATTTTTTTTCTGAATCCGTCGTTTCCTCAGTTTTTTCAGAGGACGTCGGAACTGCGGCCAGGCCCAAACTAGTGCGCGGTGCTTCTACTTCCACTTCTACTTCGAGCAATTCCTCATCAATGGAATCAAACACCATGCCCTGCCCGTTCTCACTGGCGAAAATAGCCTGCACATTCGCCACCGGGACGTAGATCTCCCGTGACACACCGCCAAAGCGCGCTTTGAAAGTAATGGCATCATTGTCCATCTTCAAGCCACTGGTGGCAGTAAAACTGACATTCAGAACGATTTCGCCCTTGCGCACAAACTCCATAGGCACTTGCACACCAGCCGTGACTTTCACCGACAGATACGGCGTGAAACCATTGTCAGTGCACCACTCATAAATGGCACGCAACAAATACGGTTTAGTAGAAATTTCTGACATGTTTGATCGCTCAACAAAAACACAATGTACAGCGCGCCAAGAACACTACCGACCAGGCGCGCTGAAGTCCAAACAATTAACGACGCATGACTTTTTCTGATGGCGTCAATGCTTCGATATACGCTGGGCGAGAGAAGATGCGTTCAGCATATTTCAACAATGGCGCTGCTGTTTTTGACAAATCGATACCGTAGTGATCGAGACGCCACAACAATGGAGCGACTGCAACGTCGAGCATAGAAAACTCTTCGCCGAGCATGTATTTGTTCTTCACGAACAAAGGCGCCAATTGCGTCAAACGATCACGAATTTCAGCGCGTGCTTTGTCCAACACTTTTGCAGAGGCATTGTTCTTTTCGTTCTCCAAAGTATGGACGTGAACGAACAATTCTTTTTCGAAATTGAACAACATCAAACGTGCACGTGCGCGTTGCAATGGATCTGCAGGCATCAATTGTGGATGAGGGAAACGCTCATCGATGTATTCGTTGATGATATTGGATTCGTACAAAATCAATTCACGTTCAACCAAAATCGGCACCTGACCATAGGGATTCATAGTCGAGATATCTTCTGGCTTGTTGAACAAATCAACGTCACGGATTTCGAAATCCATACCTTTTTCAAACAAAACCAAACGGCAACGTTGAGAGAATGGGCAAGTTGTACCCGAGTAGAGGACCATCATTGTTGGTGTTCCTTAAAACGATGAGGGCGAGGCAGCCAATTTAGTCTGCCTCACCCTGGAATTACACATCCGCGACAGTGCCGCGGACGACGATTGTATTACTGCAGATTACTTCACTTCTTTCCAGTAGGAAGCATTCAAGCGCCATGCCAAAGTCGCTAGCAAGGCCATAAACATCACAACCCATACGCCTAGACGTTTGCGTTGATTCTGTGCGGGCTCGCCCATCCATTGCAAGTAAGCGACCAAGTCACCCACCGCATTGTCGTACTCAGCGGCAGTCATCTTGCCTGGTGTGAGCTGTTCGAAGCCAGCGAATTTGTGTTCTGTTTTGGACTTGTCATGTGCGTCTTCAACAGTTTCAAATTTCGCGCCACGTGTACCTTGCAATTCCCACAAAACGTGTGGCATACCAACATTCGGGAACAACATATTGTTCCAGCCTGTTGGACGGCTTTCGTCTTTGTAGTAAGTACGCAAGTAGGTGTACAACCAGTCAGCGCCAGTACCTTCACCAGATGCTTTAGCACGAGCGATCACAGACAAATCTGGAGGCACTGCGCCGAACCATTCTTTAGCATCTTTGGCACTCAAACTTGTCTTCATCAACTCACCAACTTTTTCGCCAGTGAACAACAAGTTGTTTTTGATTTGGTCATCTGTCAGGCCAATATCACGCAAACGGTTATAACGCATTGCCGTTGCAGAGTGGCAGTTCAAGCAGTAGTTAACGAACAACTTCGCACCATTTTGCAAAGCAGCCAAATCGTTAGTACGTTCTGGCGCACGATCCAAAGGATAGCCGCCGCTGTTTGCCAAAGCCAGAGTTGGAACAACTGCTAAGGCAAGGATCAGTTTTTTAAGTAATTTCATGCTTATTCTTCCTCTCTGATCAGTGACCAGCAAACGTTACGCGTTTTGGCACAGGCTTAAATTCGCCCATTGCACTCCACCATGGCATCAACAAGAAGAAGCTGTAGTAGATCAATGCGCAAACTTGGGAAACACGTTCGCCTGTTGGTGAAGGTGCTTGTACGCCAAGGTAACCCAAAATGACGAAGGACAAACCGAAAACCAAGTACACATATTTGTGCCAATCTGGACGGTAACGGATCGATTTAACTGGAGATTTGTCGAGCCAAGGCAAGAAAGCCAAGATCACAACGGAACCACCGAACAATACGACACCCCAGAATTTCGCATCCAAACCGAAAGGCATCATGCCAACGATCGCTACCAAGGCGATACCAGCAATCGCTGCTTTGGTCATGAAACCCAATTTGGATTTCAACCAGATCAAGGATACGTAAGCTGCTACGCCGAACTGTACAACGTACAAGAATTCAGATGTCGTCGCACGCAAAATCGAGTAGAACGGTGTGAAGTACCATGTTGGAGCGATGTGTGGAGGCGTCTTCAAAGAATCCGCTGGAATGAAGTTGTTGTACTCCAAGAAGTAACCGCCCATTTCAGGTGCGAAGAATACGACCGCACTGAAGATCGTCAAGAACACGCAAGTACCGAAAATATCGTGGAAAGTGTAGTAAGGGTGTGAAGGCACGCCATCCACTGGATGACCATCTGGACCCAAGTTTTCTTTGATTTCGATACCGTCTGGGTTGTTCGAACCAACTTCATGCAAAGCGATCAAGTGAGCAACCACTAAGCCCAACAAGACTAAAGGAATCGCGATTACGTGGAAGGAGAAGAAGCGATTCAATGTCGCATCAGACACCACGTAGTCACCACGAATCCACAAAGACAAGTCTGGACCGATGAAAGGAATCGCACCGAACAAGTTCACGATAACCTGCGCACCCCAGTAGGACATTTGGCCCCATGGCAAGAGGTAACCGAAGAAAGCTTCAGCCATCAAGCACAAGAAGATCGCAAAACCAAACAACCATACCAATTCACGTGGCTTACGATAAGAACCGTAGAGCAAACCACGCGTCATATGCAAGTACACGATGATGAAGAAAGCCGAAGCACCAGTGGAGTGCATATAACGCACTAACCAGCCTGATGGAACTTCGCGCATGATGTACTCAACCGAAGCGAACGCCAAGTTCGCATCTGGTTTATAGTGCATCACCAAGAAAATACCGGTCACAATTTGAATGACCAATACCAACATCGCCAAAGAGCCGAAGATGTACCAGAAGTTGAAGTTCTTCGGTGCATAGTATTGGCCCCATTGGTCATTCCACAGTTTCGTCAAAGGAAAACGGGAATCGATCCAGTTCATGGCTTTATCCACTGCTGGAGCGTCGTCTGGGAGTTTTTTCTCAACAAATGCCATGATTAAGCCTCGCCTTTCTCATCTTTACCGATGATGATTTTGGTATCCGATAAAAACATGTGACGTGGCACGTCCAGATTTTGTGGAGCTGGTTTGTTTTTATATACGCGACCAGCCAAGTCAAATGTTGAACCGTGGCATGGGCACAAGAAGCCACCTTGCCAATCGTCTGGCAAAGAAGGCTGCGCGCCTGGTGCGAATTTGGAACTTGGAGAGCAACCCAAGTGAGAGCAGATACCCACTGCTACCAAAATATCGCTGTGTTCTTTACGTGCGCGAGTTTGCTTGTCGCAATACTCAGGCATATCCATGGTGTATGGTTTTTTCGATTCTGGATCGGCAACTTTATCTTCTGTCTTTTTCAACGATTCCATCATCTCTGGAGTGCGTTTCAAAATCCAAACTGGCTTGCCGCGCCATTCTGTTGTCGTCATTTCACCAGGTTTCAAAGCGGAAATATCCACTTCTACTGGAGCACCCGCCGCTTTCGCGCGTTCGGATGGCTGAAAAGTGCTGACGAGCGCGCCTGCTGTTGCCAAGCCTGCAGCACCGCCGGCCGCACACGTTGCAACGAGTAGACCGCGACGGCCTGAATCGACCTGCTTTTCGTTACTCATACAAACCCCAATCTATCAAAAATCAAAACTTGACGAAGTACACTGACCTGCGCGAATTCCGACAAAAATACAAAAGCATCGCTCGCGCCAGCGCTAACGCATGACCAGACACCTTGCAAAACTGAACTGAATTACAACAGACCCTACACTTCCCACAACCTTAAATTATAAAGGAGGCGCGAAGTGATTTAAAGAAAAAGATGATACAGCGAGCAATTTGCGCTTGAAATCCCTGCGATTGACGCGAAATATTCACGATTTCCAAGAACTTTCTATGAACAGCCCCGAAGAATCCATTAGCGATTTGGCTTCATAAAATAAAAATCTCAAGCAAAAAATGTCGAAATAGCTCAGCAAAAGTGTGCGAAATTGACAGGATTTCACAATATGATGCGCACAAATTTTGAATGTCGGTTTAGTATATTGTCGCTTTGCTAGCACCACACAGCGCGGCATCTCGATGTCATAGATGACGGACTGGCTTCAAGCAGAACGATAAACTGAAACTCAAAATTGAACAAACTAAGAACAAGGGGAATACGATGGGAATGATGCAGGAATTTAAGACTTTTGCGACCAAGGGCAACGTGATTGACTTAGCCGTCGGTGTCATTATTGGTGCTGCGTTCGGCAAAATTGTTGACTCTTTAGTCGGCGATATCGTTATGCCAGTCATTGGCAAAATTTCTGGCGGTTTGGACTTTGCCAACTACTACTTACCTCTCAGCGGCCAGTCTGCAGGCTTAACTTTAGTCGAAGCAAAAGCCAAAGGTGCCGTGCTTGCCTACGGTAATTTCATCACAGTTTCTCTGAATTTCTTGATCTTAGCTTTCATCATTTTCCAAATGGTACGCTTAGTGAATATGATGAAGAAGAAAGATGCGGACGATGCTGCAGCAGCACCAGCAGAACCAGCACCTACACCCGAAGATATCGCATTGTTACGCGAAATTCGTGATGCTTTGAAAAACAAGTAATGGTCAATTCAGGGCGCTTGATTGATTAAAACCAGCACGTCCCTTATCGGAAATAATGCTCGCAGAATGGCGTCAGTTTGAAGACTCGACGCCATTTTTCCTTTCTGACTCGTCACTTCTTTCGATACGCTCGCAACCAATCAGCTCAAGGCGGCTCAAGCTTACTCAAACCGGGTTATCGATATCCACGAATTGATGTTCAATGCCGAACTGTTGTTGAATATAAGCTCCCAAGGCTTGGATGCCATAGCGCTCGGTGGCATGATGTCCGCAAGCCAAATAGGCAACTCCAGACTCACGCGCCAAGTGGACGATAGGTTCGGAGATTTCCCCGCTAATAAACACACTGGCACCTGCCTCAACCGCGCTGCCGAGCATGGAATGCGCCGCACCAGTACACCAAGCAATGCGACCGACATCTTGATGTGGATCGCCAATCATCGTCGGTTCTCGTCCTAGCTGCTGCTCGACCAAATGGGCCAAATCCGCCAACTGCGTCACACCCGGCAAACGGCAGCGCCCTAACCAAGCGATATCATCGTCGCCGAATCGCCCTTCCACTTCTAGCTGCAAGCGCTCCGCAAGTTGGGCATTGTTTCCCAAGCTCGGATGCGAATCCAAAGGGAGGTGATAAGCAAATAGAGAAATATCGTGGTCGAGCAAAGTTTTGAGTCGTTTGTACTTTTGCCCAATGACGCGCATGTCCTCACCGCGCCAAAAATAGCCGTGATGGACCAAGATCGCATCCGCTTGCAAACGTACCGCCTCGTCAAGTAAGAGCTGACAGGCGGTGACGCCAGTAACAATACGCCGAATCTCACGTCGCCCTTCCACCTGCAGCCCATTTGGGCAATAATCACGGAATCGCGATACTTGTAATTCATTAGCAAGTTGTCGCGCCAATTCGTCTCTATCGATTGCTTGTCCTAACATCTGGTCCTCATCATGCGTCGTCTTTGGCTACTCTTCGCGCAAACCGTCACGGTCGGTTTGGCACTTTGGTTTATTGTAACGAGCTTAAAGCCAGAATGGGTGCGCCAAAGCTTCAATAGCAGTAAGAATATCTCCTTTAGTTCAAGCGCGACACTCAAAGAGTCGAGCAAAGCACTGCCGATCGCGCAAGGCTCCTATCGCAATGCCGCGCAGCGATCGATGCCCTCAGTCGTCAGTATTGGTTCCTCAAAAGACGAAACCGCGGGTGCACATCCGCTACAGAACGATCCCTTCTTCAAAAAATTTTTCGGAGATCAATTACCCCAGCGCTCAGAACGTTCCGCAAGTAGCGGTTCGGGCGTCATCGTTTCACCAGAAGGACACATCATCACCAATTTCCATGTGATCGAAGGTGCCGATAATATTACGGTGGCGCTCGCCGATGGCCGCACAGCTAAGGCGGCAGTCGTCGGAACTGATCCCGAGACCGATCTTGCCGTCTTACAGATCAATTTAGAAAAGCTTCCAGCTATTACTTTGGGTCACTCCGAAAATGCGAATGTAGGTGATATTGTTTTAGCGATTGGCAACCCATTTGGAGTAGGACAAACGGTGACCATGGGGATTATCTCAGCCATGGGTCGCAATAGTGTCGGCATCAATACTTACGAAAACTTCATACAAACGGACGCGGCAGTCAATCCAGGCAATTCGGGTGGCGCTTTGGTCGACGTCGATGGCAATCTACTCGGCATTAATTCCGCCATTTACTCTCGTAATGGCGGCTCGCTCGGAATTGGTTTTGCGATCCCCGTATCAACCATCAAATCCGTGATGGAAGAAATCATCACCAAAGGCGAAGTGGTGCGCGGCTGGATCGGGGTTGACCCGCAAGATATCACCCCAGAAATGGCGGAGAGCTTTAACATCAAACAAATAAAGGGCACCATTATTGCTGGCGTAGTGCGCAATGGACCTGCCTTTCAAGCAGGCATGAAACCGGGCGATATTTTGACGCATATCGGCAAAGACCCGATCCAAAATCGGACCGATATGTTCTATCAGATTGCCAAGCTAAAACCCGCTACGAAAGTACCATTCAAGCTGCTGCGTGAAGGCAAAGAGATCACGGTCGAAGTGGTCGTGGGAAAACGTGAAATTCCGAAACCAGAAAAATAGTGAGGCTGTGAACATCTTATGCACGTTATCGATCTAGATCGCTTCTTGTCCGAACTCAAGGACAATAACAACCGCGCGTGGTTCGTGATGAATAAACCGCGCTACGACATATTGCGCGCTGAGTTCCTTGCTTTCGTTACCGAATTGATTGCAGCGATGAGCAAGTTTGATCCGGAAATCGCTCAGTGCGATCCGAAGAAGGCGATGTTCCGCATCAATCGCGATGTACGCTTCTCACACGATAAGTCGCCATACAAAACCAACTTCTCGGCGGCATTGATTCCCAACGGTCGCAAGAAACCCAGCGAAGGTGGCGGTCCGGCCTACTACTTCCAACTCGGAGATGGTCGTTTGTTTTTTGCGGTGGGCGAATATATGCCGCCTGCGGATCGCCTAAAAACCATACGCCAAGGCATGATCGATGATGCCGAGGGCTTTAAGAAACTGATCAAAAATAAAAAGCTGCAAGCACGCTATGGTGCCTTGGTTGAAGAAGGTAAATTACAGCGCCCACCCAAAGGCTACGACCCCGAGCATCCCCACATCGAATATCTGAAGCTCAAGAGCATGATGGTATGGACGGAACTGCCACTCAAAGGATTGTTGCACGACGATGTGAAACAGCATCTCGTCGATGGCTTCAAAGATGCTTACGTGCTGGTGCAGTGGCTACGCGGCTTAGCTCAAGACTGATCGTCTTCTGGTGCAGTGGTCGCTTTGACGAACATTGGGGCGACTAACAGCCCAAGTTCAAACAGCATCCACATCGGAATCGCCAAAGACAATTGGCTAACTACATCGGGCGGGGTCACGATCGCCGCAATCACAAACGCACCGACAATGACATAGCTGCGGATCGCCTTAAATTTCTCGATCGTCACAATGCCCGTGCGCACCAAAATGACCACCACCACGGGCACTTCAAATGTCAAGCCGAAGGCTAAGCACATGGACATGATGAAATCGAGATAGTTTTCGATATCCGGCGCTACGGTAATCGAGGTCGGCGCAAATTCGGAGATGAACTTGAATACACGACCGAACACGAAGAAATAACAAAATGCGACACCGGCAGCAAACAAGACCGATGAGGAAATCACCAGTGGCGCAATCAAACGCTTCTCGTGAGCGTACAAGCCTGGTGCGATAAACGCCCACGCTTGATATAAGACCCAAGGGAGCGCGATCACCAAGGCAACCAGTAAGGTAACTTTCATTGGCACCAAGAACGGGGAAATGACGCCCGTTGCAATCATTTTGGAACCCGTTGGTAAAGCAGCGATCATCGGCGCCGCTAAAAAGTCATAAATTTTCGACGGACCCGGCCACGCAAATAGAGCGATACAAACAATCGCAATACCCGCGCAAGCTCTGACCAAGCGATCACGCAATTCAACCAAATGGGAGATGAAGCTTTCTTGCATTCCCATGAAATTATCGTCACTCATGGGCGCCCTAGCTCAAGGTAATTGAAACAACTGAGGTAACTAAATTAAAGGAGATCAACATCAGAAGAAACTCGCTGGAGTGACTGACTTCACACGATGGCGCGCCATGCGCGCAGCACCAGAAACGATGCGCGTACGTTGACCATGACGGCTTTTATACCACACCGGTACATTACTGGTTTTGGCAAGTTTTTTGCGGCGAAAAGTTTTGGCTTTTTCCGCCAGCGCTTCCAAAGCATATTGTCGATCGTGGTAGGTATAGGTGTAGTCTTGTTCAGGCTGAACTAGGCTATTGAGTTCTTCTTGTGCGGCACTCAATTCTTGCTGCACGGTCTTCTCGATATCTTGCGCCGCACTCTGCACTTCTTGCTGCATTTTGCGCAGCTCTTCCATTTCCATTTCGCGACTAACCTCGCTCTTAACCTGGCTGATGTAGCGCTGAGCGCGCCCTAACAAAGTGCCCGCCATGCGTGCCACTTTAGGTAAGTCTTTAGGGCCAATTACGATCAGAGCAACCGCTCCAATCACTGCCAACTTGGTGAGTCCGAGATCTATCATAACGGCGATCGATCACTGAGAAATCATCAGTGATTCGATTTATCCTTCGCCTCGACATCAATCACTTTTTGGTCAGCAGGCTTGTTGGCGTCTTTGGAGGCTTCGTCTTCGCCCTTCATGCCATCTTTGAAGCCTTTGACCGCTTTACCAAGATCAGAGCCCACATTGCCGAGTTTTTTAGTGCCAAACACCAGCACCACTACTATCAAAACGATCAGCCAATGCCAAATACTAAATGAACCCATTTTGCTTCCTTTTTTCTGTCAATACGATCTCGGGCGCAAACCCTTCAACAAGATCGAAAAATTACAATTTAGTCCCGCCAAGCACATGCATGTGCAGATGATAAACCACTTGGCCACCATTCGGCCCCGTATTAATCACCGTTTTGAAGCCGCCCGCTTTGCTGCCATCGGCATTCTCAACGTAAGCACAACCATGTTCTGCAGCCAACTTCGGCGCCAGTTCCAACATTTTACCCAATAAAACAGCGTCTTCCGCTTTAGCGTCGGCTAAGCTAGCCAAATGCTTCTTCGGTATGATCAATGCGTGAAACGGTGCTGCCGGATTGATGTCCTTAAACGCCAAGAGATCATCGTCTTCATACAAAACCGTGGCCGGAATTTGTTTGGCGACGATTTTACAAAATATACAGTTATCCATGCCAACGTCCTAAACCATTCAAAAACTGTTACAAAACTTACTGTTTTATTCAGGCCGCGCAGCTTTTTCCACTAAGCCTGAGATCCCTTCACGCCGCGCAAGTTCCTCTAAAACCTGCTGCGGATGCAGATTATACTGCGCCAGCATGACCATGGAGTGAAACCAGAGGTCGGCGCATTCATAAATCAAATCCGAAGTATCGCCAGAGACGCGCGCATCTTTCGCCGCCATCACCGTTTCGGTCGCTTCTTCGCCTATCTTCTTCAAAATGGCGTCATCGCCCTTCGAAAACAGCTTAGCGACATAAGAAACACTAGGATCAGCTGATTTACGGCTTTCAATGACCGCCGCTAGCTGGTCCAAAATCGAGGATTGCATGATGAATTCCTAGGAAGTGACTGATTGGCCGCGCTTTTCTACACCATGCGCGGGTAGTTCGAGAATGCGGTTTACTTGTAAATACTGTCCGGATCTTTGAGGACGGGATCAACCACCTGCCACTCGCCCTCATCCAGCGTACCTTCAAATTTCTGGAAAAAACAGGAGTGCCGACCTGTATGACAGGCAATGCCTGCCACTTGTTCGATTTTGAGCAAAATCACGTCTTCATCGCAATCAAGACGAATCTCTTTCACCTTTTGTACGTGTCCAGATTCTTCGCCCTTATGCCAGAGTTTTTTACGTGAACGGCTCCAATACACCGCTTCGCCGCTTTCAACCGTACGACTCAAGGCTTCGCGGTTCATCCAGGCAAACATCAGCACTTCATTGGTACTGGCCTCTTGGGCGATGACTGGTACCAAACCAGAATCGTCCCACTTTACTTTATTCAACCACCGAAAACTCATAGCAACCTCATAGGAATCTGTTGTGCTGCCATAAATTGTTTAGCCTCTTGCACGGTATGCTGTCCAAAATGGAAGATCGATGCTGCCAACACTGCATCAGCGCCGCCGATCTTAATGCCATCGGCGAGATCCTGTAAGCCACCAACGCCGCCCGATGCAATCACGGGAATTTCGACCGCATCCGATACGGCGCGCGTCAATCCAAGATCGAAGCCAGAACGTGTACCATCTTTATCCATACTGGTCAGCAGGATTTCTCCAGCGCCGAGTTCCGCCATTTTGCGCGCCCACTCAACTGCATCGAGACCCGTCGCATTGCGACCGCCGTGGGTGTACACCTCCCACCGACCATCACCACGTGACTTGGCATCGATCGCCACCACGATACATTGAGAGCCATACTTATGCGCTGCATCCGCCACTAACTGAGGGTTCGTCACTGCAGAGGTATTGATGCCGACTTTATCGGCCCCTGCATTAAGCAAGCGCCGTACGTCAGCAACGCTGCGCACACCGCCACCGACGGTTAAAGGAATAAAGACTTGGGAAGCCACTGCTTCGATCATCGGCAAGATCAAATCGCGATCATCGGAAGAGGCGGTAATATCGAGAAAGGTAATTTCATCGGCACCTTGTTGGTCGTAGCGCCGTGCGATTTCAACAGGGTCACCTGCGTCACGCAATTCGAGAAAGTTAACGCCCTTCACCACCCGCCCCGCATTCACATCGAGGCAGGGAATAATTCGTTTTGCAAGCGTCATTCTTCGTCTTCTTCGTAGACCAAATCGCCACTGAGTTCGTCGGCACGGTCTTGTGCAGTCGCCAGATCCAAAGTACCTTCGTAAATCGAACGACCACAAATCACGCCTTCGATACCTTCATCTTGTACCTCGCACAAGGCTTCGACGTCGGTAATGGTATGCACGCCACCTGAAGCTATGACTGGCACACTGACTGCTTGCGCCAACTTCACGGTTGCATCGATGTTGACACCTTGCATCATGCCGTCACGACCAATGTCGGTGTAGATGATGGCTTCGATGCCGTAACCTTCAAATTTTTGAGCGAGGTCGATCACATCGTGGCCAGACATTTTGCTCCAACCATCGGTGGCGACTTTGCCATCTTTGGCGTCGATACCGACAATGATCTGTCCTGGGAAAGCGCTACAAGCATCGGCCAAGAAGCCGGGGCTCTTCACCGCTGCGGTACCGATGATGATGTAGGAAATACCAGCATTCAGATAACGCTCAATGGTGTCGAGATCACGAATCCCGCCGCCAAGCTGCACGGGGATTTCTTCGGTATCGGTTTCTTCAGCGTATTCACGCACGGTTTTGATAATGGCTTTAATCGCCGCTTCGTTTTTTGGTTTGCCAGCAAAGGCGCCGTTCAGGTCAACTAAGTGCAAACGTCGAGCACCTTGTTCTAACCAGTGGCGGGCCATATCGGCGGGTTCTTCAGAGAATACTGTGGCTTGATCCATGTCGCCTTGTTTGAGGCGTACGCAGTGACCGTCTTTCAGGTCGATAGCAGGAATGAGCAGCATAATAAATGGCTGTTGTGATGAAAATAAGAATCAAAAAATCGTCAAATCAACACTGAAAATTCGAAAAATGGCTTGAGCCTATAGACTAAACCGTTTTAGGGCTTCCAGTGTACAAAATTTTTGTACAGTTGCAATCCTGCAGCAGCACTTTTCTCAGGGTGGAATTGGGTAGCAAAAATATTATCGCGCGCCACAGCCGAAGCAAACACATGACCGTATTCGGTCGTGCCAACCACATGGGCCGCGTTTTCCGCTTGCACGTAATAACTGTGAACGAAATAAAAATAATCAAGATCGGCAATACCTTGCCATAGAGGATGGGCTTGCGCCTGTCGCACACGATTCCAGCCCATTTGCGGCACCTTGTAACGTGACCCATCGCTTTGCAACTGTCCCTGCAAATCAAACCGCACGACTTTGCCCGGCAATAAGCTCAAACAAGGCGTATTCCCTTCTGCGCTCACATCAAACAGCATTTGTTCACCGACGCAAACCCCGAACAAAGGTTTGTTACGAGCGGCCTCTAACACGGCCTCTTTCAGACCAGAATCGTTCAGGCATCCGATACAGTCTGGCATGGCGCCTTGGCCTGGCAAGACCAATCGATCTGCGCTACGAATCTCGGCAACTTCTCCGGAAATCAAGACATTTGCTTCAGGGGCGACTGCGCGCAAGGCTTGCGCGACCGACCGCACATTGCCCATGCCGTAATCAACGACAACAATTTTATTCATGATGAGAATTAGCGAACATTTTGTGGCTAAAGCTGAAGCTAAGACTTAGACGGTGACTTGAGCGGGGGCGATCATTGATCACGACCACCGCCACCCTCCAAGCCTAGCAAACGAATGATCTATAGCGTACCTTTAGTGGAAGGAATTGTACCTGCTGCGCGTTCATCGTGCTCAGCTGCCATACGCAAGGCGCGGCCAAATGCTTTGAAAATGGTTTCGCATTGATGATGCGCGTTTTGGCCACGTAGATTATCGATGTGCAGCGTCACCAAGGCGTGATTGACGAAACCTTGGAAAAATTCATGCGTCAAATCGACATCAAAACTACCGATCGTAGCGCGCTTAAAATCGCAATGAAATTCCAGCCCAGGACGGCCTGAAAAATCCACCACCACACGCGACAAAGCCTCATCGAGCGGGACATAAGCATGTCCATAGCGACGAATACCTTTTTTATCGCCAATCGCTTTGGCAAAGGCTTGGCCTAAAGTGATGCCCACATCTTCCACCGTATGATGCGCGTCGATATGCAAATCACCATTGGCATGGATTTCCAAATCGATCAAGCCATGACGCGCGATTTGATCGAGCATATGGTCGAGGAAAGGAACGCCGGTGTGCAATTCTTGCTTGCCTGTGCCATCAAGATTGATGCTCACAGAGATTTGAGTTTCATTGGTGTTACGCGTAACTTGCGCTGTGCGTTGAGCGGACATGGTAGTCAAAAACGAAGTGAATAAAATCTTTAGCTAAATCGACTGGGAGGCACGGCGAAGAACGCTGAATAATTTCAACGTCACGTCCATTTCAAGACCCCCTTAAGATCTCTTTTAGTGCATTGAGCAAGATCGCATTTTCTTCCGCGGTACTCACTGTGATGCGCAAACAATCCTTTAGCAGAGCATGCATTTTACCTACATTTTTCACCAAAATTTTTCGCGCGGCCAATTTTGTGAAGACTTGGTCCGCAAAACTCTGCTCTGACCCACAGTTTCCCTCGGGATTTTCAAATTTCGTCAGTACGAAATTAGCGGCGGAAGGAAATACACTCACACCCGGCAGCGCAGCAAGTTGACTAGACAAGTGCTCGCGTTGCCCCCTTAAATCGGCAGCTTGTTGTTCAAATACCTCTGCATGCTCAAGCACACAGAGCACCGCTGCCTCCGTCAAGACATTGATGTTATACGGTGGACGTACCTTCTCGAACTGTTCCAACAACGCGGGCGCGGCCGCCATGTAGCCGAGTCGAACACCTGCCAAACCTAGTTTCGATACGGTACGCATCACGACCATATTCGGGAACTCCGCCAAGCGCGGCATAAAGCTCGATTGTGCGAAGGGCTGGTAAGCTTCGTCGACCACCACGATGCCCGTCTCACCGACGGCACGTATGATGGTTTCCATTTCATCTTCGGAAAATTTAGTACCGGTCGGATTATTCGGATATGCCAAATAGGTAATCGCGGGCTGATGCGCGGCGATCGCGTCCAACATCGCTGGTGTATCGAGGCTCAAATCTGTATTGAGCGGCACACCGACAAAATCCAAACCTGCTAATTTGGCGGACATCGCGTACATCACAAAACTAGGAACTGGCGCCAACACTTTCGCGCCGGGCTTGGCGCAAGCGACGCTCAAAAGTGTGATCAATTCATCAGAGCCATTGCCGAGCACCAGTGGATAGCCTTGTGGCACACCGTAATGGTGACTTAAGGCGGCTTTGAGGGCGCTATAACTGGGTACAGGGTAGCGATTCAAATCGATCTGCGTCAAGCGCTGTGCGAGTGATTGCTGTAACTCTGGAGGCAAGCGATAGGGATTTTCCATCGCATCGAGTTTCAAATAGCCGCTCGCATCGGGTACGTGGTAAGCAGACAAGGCTTGCACCTCATCGCGTATGGTGTTCTGAATGAGCTTAGCGACCAATTGTGAGTTCGAAGTAGACATCATTTTTCAAGTAGTTTTGATCTATCGTGACCATGCCGTTCAAGTGCCGACTAATTCGTTTGTGTCGACTCAAGTACTCTCTTCGACGTGGGTCTATGCTGCTTTTTTTCGACTAGTTTTGCCACTCGTGAGTTTGCTGACTGCGCCAACCGCCGTGCTTTGCGCGGTTTTCCGAAGACGCTTCTGTGGAGTGACAGCTTTGACTTTTTTGACGGCCGGTTTGGCCCGCACTGGCTCAGTCGGTTGATTACGCAGAACTTGTTGCTCTGCTTCTGCCGACTGCAAACGCGCCTCGATGATGGCGCAGTAATCTGGATTGAGTTCGAATCCGACGAACTGGCGGCCGCAACGGCGTGCGGCAACGGCGGTTGTACCACTGCCCATAAAAGGATCAAGCACCACTCCATCCGCTGGGCACGATGCCATCACCATGCGCTCGATAATTTCTAGAGGCTTTTGCGTAGGATGTTCAACCCGTTCAGGATCTTCTTTATGCAAGCGCGACACGCTCCACAAGTCTTTCGGGTTGTAGCCGAGCTCGAGCCATTTTGCACCAACGAAAATGGAACGAGAGCGTGCCTTCTTGGTCTCGGCATCGTAGGGAATCCGCACCGAATCAAGATCGAAGTAATAATTCTTCGATTTAACAAACAAGCCAATCGTGTCATGCACCGAGCTAAAACTGCGCGTGCTGCCTCCCATCGAAGGCACGCGGCGATCCCAAATGATTTCGTTAATCATGGTCATGCGCTGTTTCAGCATCACGAAAATTTCAGGTGAATAGCGCCATGTCAGAAAGATATACAGCGAGCCGGTCGGTTTCAACTTCGGCAGTACTGCATCAATCCAGCGCTCGGTCCACGCGAGGTATTCGGCCGCCTCCTGCTTATCTGAATCATTGCCATAATCTTTGCCCAAGCCATAGGGCGGATCAGTCAAAATCAGATCAATGCTGGCATCAGGAATACGATGTAAACCTGTGATGGCATCTTCATTGAAAATCTGATTCAGAAAAATGGTCATATGATTGAATGAGGAAAACCGTACGAAACCGCGAGATCACATCGCCTGAGAAATTAATACGAAGCTTAAACTTCAAGCCTGAAGCATTAAGACTTCAAGCGTAATTCCGCACTACGCGCATGAGCCGGCAGCCCTTCCCCATAAGCGAGTTCAGCTGCGATCTTACCCAAACTTTGTGCGCCTGTCTCACTGACTTCGATCATCGAAGAGCGTTTTTGAAAATCATATACACCTAAAGGCGAAGAAAAACGCGCTGTCCGTGAAGTCGGCAAGACGTGGTTCGGGCCAGCGCAGTAGTCTCCAAGCGACTCCGAAGAGAAACGTCCTAAGAACATCGCACCTGCATGGCGAATTTGCTCGGCCCATTGACGTGGTTCGACTGCCGAAATTTCTAAGTGTTCGGCGGCAATCTCATTCGCAATCGCGCAGGCTTCTTGCATATCGCGAACTTTGATCAATGCCCCGCGATCACGCAATGACGTGCGAATAATGTCTGCGCGCGGCATGGTGGCAATCAAACGGTCAATACTGGCATGAACGCGATCGAGGTAGTCTGCGTCCGGGCACAGTAAAATCGACTGAGCCAGTTCATCATGCTCTGCCTGCGAGAACAAATCCATCGCTACCCAATCAGGATCTGTCGTGCCATCGCACAGGACTAAAATCTCAGAGGGACCAGCGATCATATCAATCCCTACCGTACCAAACACGCGGCGTTTTGCATTCGCGACATAGGCGTTACCCGGCCCGACAATCTTATCGACCTGCGGTACCGACTCAGTACCGTAAGCAAGCGCGGCCACAGCTTGCGCGCCACCTATCGTAATCACTTTATCGACACCCGCGATCGCCGCCGCAGCAAGCACGAGGGGATTGCGTACGCCGTCAGGTGTCGGTACCACCATGATGATTTCTTGTACGCCAGCCACTTTAGCCGGTATCGCATTCATCAAGACAGAAGACGGATAAGCTGCTTTACCACCGGGCACATAAATGCCGACGCGATCCAATGGAGTCACATTTTGTCCCAACACCGTACCGTCTGCTTCGGTGTACGAGAAACCCGCAGAGCCGCATTCACGCTTTTGCACTTCGTGATATGCCCGCACGCGCGCCGCGGCTGCTTCCAGCGCTTGACGGCGCTCACTCGGCAAAGATGCGAGAGCCACTTGTAATTCCTGCGCGTCGATTTGCAAAGCACTCATCGATTGCGCAGTTAATCGATCAAACCTATTGGTAAACTCTAACACCGCAGCATCGCCGCGCGTTCTCACCGCTTGCAGAATCTCTACCACACTGGCATCGATGGCGGCATCTTCGCTCGCTTCAAACGCCAACAGCTGACGCAAAGTTGGCGCAAAATCTGGTGCACTTGAATCAAGGCGGCTTAACTGTGTTTCGTAACGCTGGGAACTCATGCTTTGCCCTCCGAAGCGCGTTCGAACGCGGCCAGAATCGGCTGCAAGCGATCGCGTTTCAATTTCAAAGCAGCTTGATTCACTACCAAGCGTGATGAGATATCCATGATCTGCTCAACTTCAACCAAATTATTGGCGCGCAGTGTATTGCCGGTACTGACCAGATCGACGATTACATCCGACAAACCAACCAAAGGAGCCAATTCCATCGAACCGTAGAGCTTAATCAAATCAATATGCACACCTTTACTCGCAAAGTGCTGACGTGCCATTTCTGTGTACTTGGTTGCCACCCGCAGACGCGCTCCTTGGCGCACCGCTGTCGCATAATCAAACCCGACCGAAACAGCCACTGACATACGGCATTTCGCAATACCCAAATCAATCGGTTGATACAAGCCAGCGCCACCATGCTCAAACAAGACATCTTTGCCGGCCACGCCGAAATCGGCCGCACCGTACTGCACATAAGTCGGAACATCAGAGGCACGCACGATGATGACCCGAACTTCAGGGTCATTCGTCGACAAAATTAATTTGCGCGATTTTTCAGGATCTTCGCTCACACGGATGCCGGCGGCCTCCAAGAGCGGCAAGGTTTCTTCAAAAATACGGCCCTTCGACAGGGCTAAGGTCAGCTGCTGAGAACTCATGGTTTACTCGAATTGGAATCACGGGTTTTGCAACACGTGAAGATTCACTAGCTATGGGCTTTGTTAACTTATTTGACGCGTTGGATCTGCGCTCCAACCGCAGACAACTTCACTTCCATACGATCATAACCACGATCAAGATGGTAAATACGATCGATTAAAGTCTCGCCTTGCGCGGCCAAAGCGGCGATGACCAAAGAAGCAGAAGCGCGCAAATCGGTCGCCATCACTGGCGCACCAACCAAACGATCAACGCCATTCACAATCGCGGTGTGGCCATCGATCTCGATGTGCGCACCCAAACGATTCATTTCTTGTACGTGCATAAAACGATTTTCAAAAATCGTTTCCGTCACACGTGCAGTGCCGTTGGCAACGCAATCAACCGCCATAAACTGCGCTTGCATGTCCGTTGGGAAGCCCGGATATTCTGTGGTACGGAAACTGACGGCTTTCGGACGGCCGCTCATCTGTGCACGAATCCAATCGGGTCCACTGGTGATGATAACGCCTGCTTCACGCAATTTATCTAAGGCGACATCCAAAATATCACTACGCGTTTTCGTCACAGTGATATCGCCACCGGCCGCGGCCACGGCGCAGAGGAAGGTTGCCGTTTCAATGCGATCGGCGATCACGGTATGGGTTGCACCGTGCAAAGACTCCACACCTTGCACCACCAAACGGTCGGTACCGATGCCGGAGATTTTCGCTCCCATTGCGACCAACAAATTCGCCAGATCAGTAACTTCTGGTTCGCGCGCTGCGTTTTCCAAAATTGTTTCGCCATCGGCCAAAGTTGCCGCCATCAACAAGTTTTCGGTACCTGTGACAGTAATCATATCGGTCACGATGCGAGCGCCACGCAAGCGCTTAGCCTTGGCATGAATATAACCGGCTTCAATCGTGATTTCTGCACCCATGGCTTGCAAGCCCTTAATGTGCTGATCGACCGGACGCGAACCAATCGCGCAACCGCCTGGCAAAGAGACTTTTGCTTCGCCAAAGCGCGCCAGCAACGGTCCCAATACCAAAATCGAGGCACGCATGGTTTTCACCATGTCGTAAGGAGCTTCTAACTTATCGATAGCGCCGCCATTCAATGTCACGACACCGTCTTCCTCACGCACTTGCAAACCCATTTGTTTGAGTAACTTGAGCATGGTCGACACGTCCTGCAGAGCAGGCACGTTGTGCAAACACAGGTCAGAAGCCGTCAGCAAACCAGCACAGAGAATAGGCAATGCGGCGTTCTTCGCTCCAGCGATCGCAATTTCGCCGTTCAGACGATGACCGCCTGTAATCAGTAATTTATCCATCTTATTTAAATTCTTCCGGTGTCAAAGTTTTCATCGACAATGCATGAATCTCTTCGCGCATACGATCGCCCAGTGCGGCATAGACCAATTGATGGCGTTGAATCAAACGCTTACCAGCAAAGGCAGACGACACGATCACAGCATTGAAATGCTGGCCATCGCCTTCTACTTCGAGATGGGTACATTCGAGACCAGCGGCGATATAATTTTTGACTTGTTCAGGTGTGGGTAACACGATACTTACTTTCAAATGGATAGCTAAATAACTTCAATGACGCAACTTATAACCGCTACGCAACATGTGCATCGCGGTGAAACCTAGCGCCAACATAAATCCGCTCACAACGAACAAACTTTGCACAGGAGCGACGTCAGATTGGCCGGTAAAACCGTAACGGAAACCATCAATCATATAGAAAAATGGGTTCAAGCTGGAAATCGTTTTCCAGACAGGCGGCAAGGACTCAATGGAATAGAACACGCCCGACAAAAACGTCAAAGGGACGATCACAAAATTTTGAAATGCCGCCAACTGATCAAATTTCTCAGCCCAAATACCGGCAATTAATCCCATAATACCCAACACAGCAGCGCTAAGTAAGGCGAACAAGATAATCCAGAGCGGTGCCGCAAATTGCAAATGAGCGAACCACGCCGTCACCACAAACACACCAAGCCCGACTACGAGACCACGCACCATCGCCGCCAACACATAGGCGCTAAACATCTCCCAGTGGGATAAGGGCGGCAACATGATAAAGACCAGATTGCCAGTCACTTTCGATTGAATCAAAGACGACGATGCGTTAGCGAAGGCGTTCTGCAAAACACTCATCATGACCAAACCAGGAATCAAGAAAGCCATGTAACTCACACCATGCACTTTGACGTGACCATCGAGCGCTTGTCCGAAAATCAGCAGATACATCATGGCCGTCATAATCGGCGCCGTCACCGTTTGCATGGCGACTTTCCAGAAGCGCAGCACTTCTTTATAAAACAGTGTTTGAAATCCTATCATTGTGGATCTCCCTGCGAGCTACCCATAATCTGTAAGAACACATCTTCCAAATCGGCCTGCTCTAATTGCAAATCTTCAAGCGTGCAGCCAGCGTTTCTTAAGCTCGCCAAAATGGGCTCGACTTCATCGTGATGATTAATCCGGAACGCGTAACGTGCCTGAGTACGATCGGTGTCGCTTGTGATCAGCAGATGTTGTAGCTCTGTTGGCAGAGTGCCGTTGCCTAACTGGACCCGCAATTGCGATCCTGAAATGCGCTTAATTAATGTTTGCATTTGGTCCAAAGCGACAATTTTGCCTGCTTTCAGCATCGCCACGCGGTTACACAAGGCTTGCGCTTCTTCGAGGTAGTGCGTCGTCAAAACGATGGTGTGTCCTTCGCGATTGAGACGCGAGATGAACTTCCACAAAGTCTGACGCAGTTCCACGTCAACCCCGGCAGTTGGTTCATCTAACACAATCACAGGGGGCCGATGCACCAGTGCTTGCGCCACCAGCACACGACGCTTCATGCCACCAGACAAAGCACGCATATTGGCATCTGCTTTATTGGTTAAGTCAAGATTGGCCATGATCTCATCAATCCAATCATCGTTTTTCTTGATGCCAAAGTAACCGGACTGCAGACGCAAGGTCTCGCGCACAGTAAAAAACGGATCAAACACCAATTCTTGCGGAACCACGCCAAGGTTGCGGCGAGCATTACGATAGTCGTTAACCACGTCATAACCAGCCACGCGCACCGTACCTGCATCAGCGCGGTTCAAGCCTGCGATGATGGAAATCAGAGAAGTCTTGCCGGCACCGTTGGGGCCCAAGAGTCCAAAGAACTCACCTTGTTCGATGTCCAAGGAAACGCCGCCGAGCGCCTGCAATTGCTTGCCGCCGGAACGATAAGTTTTCTGAACATTGCTAATTTGTATTGCTGCCATAAGGCGTTTGCACTCACGTGCTTTAAGTCAAAGTGGATAGAAAAAGGAAGACTTGTCACGCAGCATCCCTCTGCATGCAAGGGATTGAAGAGAGCGACACCGTTTGTTCGCTCACTGCATAGCACCGATCACTTAGGATTCGATGATGTCTAGAAAGCTCACGATTATAGGGGATTTTCCAAGCGCTGAGGCAGCAAGTCCCGACAATTCGCGGTTTGCCAGAAATTCAGAGGGGAATCGGTGGAAAGGATGCGGCACTAGGCGAGACCAGAAAGCCGCATATGTATAGACAGATCAAACGGAATTAGATTTCATGCGGCAACACGAGGCTCGCGCATTTCAAAAAAATCTTGCAATCCATATAAATTAATCAAGCTCAATAAGCTCGCTGGCGCAGCCACAAGTCGAATTGAGCGTTGCTGCTGGTGGGCCTGACGTTGCCAAGCCAACAAAACGGCAACTGCCGAGGAGTCAACGCTGTTAATCGAACTTAAATCAAACTCTTCAGTGCCAGCTGAGATCGCGGCACAACCACGCTGCGCCAAATCTGCGGCATTTCCCAAATTAAGTTCTTCTTCTGTTAAAACCACGTCAACTCCTCGTATGAATTACTTCTTGGCACTCGCCAGTTTCTTGTTTTTCTCAGATAAAGTCTTGATCAAACCATCAACGCCATTCTTGCTAATCTCAGCAGCAAAGTTACCTTTGTAAGTTTCGACCAACCAAGCACCTAAGACATTGATATCAAAAATTTTCCAGCCTGTAGCTGTCTTTTCCAAGCGATAGTTCAATTGCAATGGTTCGCCACGGCTTTGAATCACCAAGCTCTTCACTTCCACTTCAGTATCATCCGCTGCTGCACGCAATGGTTTGAACTCAACACGTTGGTCACGGATTTGAGTAATCGCACCAGAGTAAGTATGAATCAACAAAGTACGGAACTCGTTGATCAATTGCTTTTGCTGCTCTGGAGTAGAGTCGCGCCAGCTCTTACCTACCGCTAAGGAAGTCATGCGATTGAAATCAATAAAAGGGAGCACCTTTGTTTCAACCAATTCGTTAATACGACCACGATTGCCGTTTTGGATTTCTTTATCAGTTTTCGCCGCGTCCAAGATCTCTGTACTCAAACGTTTCACTAACTGGTCAGGGGCTTCATCTGCCGCCATCGCGGTGTTAGACAAACCCACGACCGAACCAATCAAAAGCGCACAACTTAAGGTCGCCATCTTGAAGAAATTCATTACTTTTTTCATCTTTCTCTTTCTTTCAATTTTCGAATTATCGAACTTCCGAATTATTGGATTATCGAATTTTCAGCATATCGCGTGATGAGGACACCATACAGATCGATATTTCCCACAATTCCGAACCACCGACTTTGGTTGACAACAACGACCATCCAAGCCACTCAGTCCTACTCATCCTCGTCTTTATGGATTTGGCTCTCACGTCTTTGTAAATAGGCGCCGCGGATAAACACATATTTATCCAAGGCAGCTTCTTCGATCAAGTTCACCGCATCAAGTGCATTCGCCCGCTTGTCGATCACCTTCAATACAGATGTGGTGTTCCTAAACGCCATTGACCCTCGTGAGTACAGTATGTCACCTTTAAAATCGATTGGCGTGGCCAAGGAATCGCGCAAAGTCGAAGGACCAAGAATCGGCAAAACGACGTACGGCCCAGCGGGCACGCCCCACACACCCAGGGTTTGTCCAAAATCTGCCTGATGCTTCGGCATTCCGCCTGCCGAAGCGACATCAATTAAACCACCTACGCCAACCGTAGTGTTGATGGCGAAGCGCATGAAGTCATTCGCCCCATCGGAGAAATTGCCTTGTAAGATATTGTTGACCGCGGTCCATACATCGCCCGCGTTACTGAAAAAGTTGCCAATCGCGGTCTTTACCAAACTTGGTGTCACCTTTTGATAAACCTGTGCCACTGGTTTCAAGACAGTCGAGTCGACACTTTCATTGAAAGCAAACATCGAGCGATTAAAGCCTTCCAAAGGATCATCTGGGTTATTACCGATGCCCGTCTTTTCACTGACCTTTTCCAGGGTCGCAATCGCCTTAGTTTTAACCTTCGTCACCGTTGTACATGCACTCAGACCAACGGCTAACAACAGCACCACCGCGAGGCGCAGGCTCAAGCCACGTAAGGTATTCAAATAACTCATCGCTCCACCCAACATCATTTGCTTTCGTCCTTACCTTCGGCCGCTTTGCTGAACAAGAATTGGCTAATCAAATTCTCTAAGACGACTGCGGATTGGGTCATTTTGATACGATCACCGTTCGCCAAATTCTCAACGTCGCCACCAGCTTCCAAACCAATGTACTGCTCGCCAAGCAAACCCGCTGTCAAAATTTTTGCTGAGGTGTCTTTAGGGAAGTTGTAGCGCTTTTCCAATTTCAAAACAACGGTCGCTTGGAAAGTCTTGTCGTCAAACCGAATTTCACCAACACGACCAACCACCACGCCCGCACTTTTCACGGCGGCGTTCGGCTTGAGACCGCCAATATTGTCAAACTTAGTGACGACATCATATGTTTTTTCGAATGAGAGGCTGCTCATATTGCCTGCTTTCAATGCCAAGAACAGCAATGCCGCTGCTCCCAACAGAACGAACAGACCAACCCAAACATCTATCGATTTTTTTTGCATTTTGCTTACCTCTGTCTAACTTGTAACGTTAGGTTTTTATCTCTTTAATGGTGTACGGCGATTCGTTTTTCCGTCACCTTTATTGCATCGAGTTATCACGAAACTCGACTGAAAAATCACTGCCAATTATTGAAACATCCAAGCGGTCAGGAGGAAATCCAGCCACAGAACCAATAAGGAAGATATGACGACCGTACGAGTGGTCGCACGTGACACGCCTTCTGGTGTTGGAGTGGCTTCATAGCCCTGATATAACGCCACGAAAGTCGCTGCGAAACCAAAGACGACACTCTTGATAATACCGTTCCCGAGGTCCTTCCAAATATCAACGCCAGCCTGCATTTGCGACCAGAATGATCCGCTATCGACGCCAATCAAAACCACACCAACGAGGTAGCCGCCAATAATGCCCATCGCATTAAAAATCAAGGTCAAAATCGGCATGGCAATCACGCCACCAAGGAAACGTGGAGCGATCACACGTTGCAAAGGATTGACGGCCATCATCTCCATCGCGGCCAGCTGCTCACCGGCTTTCATCAAACCAATTTCAGCCGTTAATGAAGTCCCTGCACGACCTGCAAATAAGAGTGCCGTCACTACAGGACCTAATTCCCGAACTAAGGACAAGGCGACCAACAGACCTAAAGCTTCTTCCGATCCGTATTTGTTGAGCGTGTAATAGCCCTGATAACCCAACACAAATCCCACAAACAAACCGGAAATCGCGATGATGACCAGGGAATAGTTACCGATGAAATGTACTTGGTCGGCGATCAGTTGTGGGCGACGCCAGAGGCTTGGAGCATTGATCACAATACTCACAAAACTGCGCGCAGCATGGCCGAGGTTCTCCACCGTTTCACGGGTGCCTTGGCCTAATCGTTGCACTAGATTAAAAATCGCGCCCATCATAGATTTGCTCCTGGCAAGCCCATATCTTCGGCCAAACTCTTGCCGGGATAATGAAAAGGAACAGGGCCATCATGCTCTGCGTGGACAAATTGCTTCACATAGGGATCAGTGGATT
Organism: Undibacterium cyanobacteriorum; assembly: GCF_031326225.1. Classification (GTDB taxonomy): domain Bacteria; phylum Pseudomonadota; class Gammaproteobacteria; order Burkholderiales; family Burkholderiaceae_D; genus Undibacterium; species Undibacterium cyanobacteriorum. The sequence goes on from NZ_CP133720.1 coordinate 4,004,106, forward strand.
CCAACATTTCTTGCGGTGTTCCTTGTGCAACGATCTTCCCTTGCGACAGGAAATATACATAATCGGCAATCACAAAAGTTTCATGCACATCGTGGGATACCAAAATGGTGGTCGAACCCAAGGCATTGTTGAGATTGCGGATCAAGGTTGCGGTAACGCCCATTGAAATAGGATCGAGTCCCGCAAACGGTTCGTCATACATAATCAGCTGAGGATCTAAAGCAACCGCGCGAGCCAATGCTACACGACGCGCCATGCCCCCTGAAATTTCCGATGGTTTGAGCTTGGCTGCATTACGCAAACCCACTGCATTCAGCTTCATCAACACTAAATCCTGAATCATCGATTCAGGTAATTTTGTATGTTCGCGCAGTGGAAAAGCGACATTTTCAAAAACCGTCAGATCGGTAAATAAAGCTCCATGCTGAAACAGCATGCCCATCTTTCTGCGTAGCGCGAATAAATCAGCCGTTTTCAATTGATGAACAATCTGACCATCAACATTAACGTGGCCATGTTGCGGGGCAATTTGGCCACCGATCAAACGCAAAATGGTCGTTTTTCCTGAGCCTGAACCACCCATCACCGCAATCACTTTGCCGCGTGGGAAATCCATGGTTAAACCAGACAAAATGTCTCGTCCACCATAGGAAAACTGCAAATCACGGATTTCAACTAAATTAGGCACGTCGTTCGCTTATGAAAAGAAAGGTGAAATTGTAAACTAGTTCTAGAATTCGAGTTGGCGCGGAAAATTTCAACAAAAACAATAAAAAGACAAAATTAGAATGTTTTAGAATTAAACAAAATTAAATTCCGCCAAATTAAGATTTTATAAAATAAAAGAAATACTGCGCCGCAATATTTTTACAAAATAAATGAACATAGAGTCAGCAACTGAGACTTTCCTTAGCTCAAAAAGTTCAGAAAGCTTGTCAAACGCCGGATTCTTTACTTCTTAAGCAAGGCAACGTCAAAAGAAAACTCTTGCGGATCTTGAATTCTAAGTGGGATCTGATGCAAATCAGACTGTTTTCACGAAGGTATAACGAACCAGTACCAAGGCGAGCGTAAAGCAATACGCCCGCCATGACCGCAGGCGCACTTGATATCGACTCATTACCGCCGATCTCTTTACAGCAAAAAAATAGGCAAGCCAGGCGGCAAAAAGTGGTGCCACGATCAGGTTTACGATTTGCCACCCAGGCTGATGCAATAAGCCGCGCGAAAAGATGAGTAAACTCACGCCGCCGAGCAAGGCCCCAATCAGGGCATAGCCCAAACATTGCAACAAAATTTTGCCGCCACTACCGTCCTGCTGATGGGTTTGCTCTGTTTGCAAAGGAAAATGAGCAATCGCTTCTAAAAAGATTTCCAGAAGGAGAAAGATAATGTCTTCCATGGTGTCCGTTAAAGTGATGTGAAAGCGCGCAGTGTATCGATGTCGCGCTCTTCAACTCCACGGTAGTTTGTATATCGCTTTACCTTTCCACAATCCTCTTAAAGAGATTCTCTCAACGTTTCAGCTTGCAGATCGCGTTCAATATCCACCTTTGACCAAGCGCTGAGAGATCCACCACAGATTTCCAAACTGATCCCGCACACCACCTTGTCGATCTCCATAGGGCATATCAGCGACAGGCATAATCAAGCTAGCCCCAAATTGCAGTGCACGATTGATACTTTCATCGGCATTTTCCACATATAAGTAATACGAAGCTGGCATCGCGGGATAGGCTTCAGAGGACTCGCTCACCATCAGCATCGAGGTGCCAATCGCAATTTGGGCATTGGCGATACACCCATCTTCACGCAGACTTCGATGCAGCTCAAACCCATCCAGCCCTTGTACCAAAAACTCGACAAATTGCTCAGCTCCCTCAACAAATATATACGGTGTGACGGTATTAAATCCTGGAGGAATATACATGCTTTGCTCTCAAAAAAAATGAAAATGATTTCGATCAAGTTGTTGATCTAAATACCCGATGCAGCGTCGTCAAACGTGAGCGGAAGCGTGAACCAAAACACGGTCCCCATTCCCTCTTGAGTGGTGAAACCGATCTGCCCTCCCATCGCTTCTACGAGGGCTTTGCTAATCTTGAGCCCCAACCCCGTGCCACCTTGCTGGCGCGTGTTGCCATTATTGGCTTGGGCAAACGCACTAAAGATCTCTCCTTGGAAATCGGCTGGAATACCCTGACCGTAATCTTCGATTTCGACCAAGGCATGACCATCGACCTGAGAAACCCGCACGTCGACCTTCTCAGCACCGTTCGAAAACTTGGCAGCGTTCGACAAAATGTTTGCCAAAACCTGTGCCAAACGTACTGCATCTGCTTGGACCCGCAAACTCTCTAGTGAAGCGTTCAAGACGTATTTCACATGGTAGTTATTCGCATATCCTGCATTGTCAGCCAAAGACTGCCGAACCGCGCTCACCAACTCAAGCTCAACCATGTTAATCGGCATCTTCCCTGCGACTAATTTCTCCATGTCGAGTAGATCGTTGATTAGTAGTATCAAGCGCGAACTATTCTTCTGCGCGAGTCCCACCAGTTTCTTGGCCTCCGATGGTATCTCGCCCATCACTCCATTTTCGACCAACTTCAAAGAGCCATGGATTGACGTCAACGGGGTACGTAATTCATGGCTCACAGTTGCCACGAACTCTGACTTCAAACGATCAAGGCGACGACGTTCGGAGATATCACGGATAATGCCAATAAAAATCGCTTCACCATGATCGCTGGTTTTCGACAAGGCCAAATCGGCGGGAAACAATTCGCCACTCAAACGACGGGCTTCGATTTCTGCACCAACTGCATTCACCTTAGAGTGGCTGCGCTCAACGAAATCATGTAGGAACATTGATTTATTCGTGTCACCTGAGGCGGGGATAATTCTATCGATCGAGGTACCAAGCAAGCTACGTTGTTCACACGCAAAAATGCGACCTGCAGCAACATTACAAGAGCGAATCGAACCGTCCACATCGATCACCAAAATGCCATCGGCTAAATTATCGAGAATGGTTTGATTCTGCGCCATGCGATCAGACAAATTCTGCTCGTGTGAGCGTATCGTAATAGACAATCGATTGAGCGCAGTAGCGAGTTCATAAATCTCTTTGGTACCCGAGTAGACAGGAATTTGTCGACTTGCTTTCACTGCTGACAAACTCGCGAAAGCCGTGATGTTGGCGAGGGCCTGCATTGGGGCGCGCAATAAGATGGCGAGCAAAATGAGAACAGCAGCAGTCAAAATGCAGGTAAATAACAAGGCGTACCCGAGTCTACCGAGCATCGCGTCATTGACTTCTTCAAGACTATATCGCAGGCGAAGGCTACCGATTCGTGTGCCGGCTTCAATTGGCAACCATATTTCAAAATGCTCTTGGATCTCGATCAGGCCAAATAAGAACTGGCGTTGATTGTTCGCTCCGTCATCATACGAAGTGCGCGCCGTTGACGAGGATGCCTTTACTAAACTCATATCATACGAAGCCATGAGTGTACCATTGCGTTTAATCACGCTTGTAATAGGACGATTATTTTCATCAACGATCAAAATCGAGGAAATATAAGGCAGTTTCGCATTGACTCTCAGCAGATCTTCTAAGCTTGCAACGTCACGACTAATGATCAGGCCACTCGACATACTGGCGATACTCTTACCGAGATAGAGGACCTGATCATCCGCCACTTGGCGCGAGCTTTTGATGGATGCGTAGGTAAAAACGCCACCCGCTATCAATGACGCCGCAGCCACAGAGACGCCAACCAAAAACATCAGCTGCGATGCCATGTGATATGGCAAAAAACGTCGGATATTGAGAGCATCTAGCCATGCGAACATGGATTACTCCTTCTCCAAGATGACGAACTTTTCGATCTTCAGCTTCTCCAACGACAAATAGTCTCGCTGATAATCGGCATTGATCGGTTGTGCCATTCGAATCTCCGCAAGGAGCCGCTGCCCCTCTGCGTCTTTCGATAAATTCAGTAATGCATCGTGCAGCGCTTTGACGACCTCTGCCGGTACGCGCGGATGCGCCACAATTGGATGCGGCGCTGTCTCTGGGGTTTGGTACAAAATTCGTAACTGCGCACGCACTTCCGGCGTCTCATCATTGAGAGTGGTATTGATCCCGCCGCCGGCTGCGACCGTTCCGTTCAGCACACTCCGGTAAACATTGCTGTGCGTGGAGAGAAATTGAGTTTGGAAGTCCACATGTTCCGCAGTCAATAATGCCCGCATATACAAGGACGCACCAAACGCATTAGGAGCTGGGAACCCTACACTCTTCTTATCAAGGTCGTGCAGAGTTTTGTAGGGACTATCCTGACGAACTACCAAGATACCCTTTAAGGTTTTGTTATCGCGAATGAAGGGCAGATAATTCTGTGCGCGCTTCGCCATCACGGCATGGTAGGGATTCAAATAGGCGAAATCAGGTTCACCCGCCAACACGGCGGTTTCAAACTGCGGAATAGTTTTGGCCAACACCAGTTGAAATTGAACTCCAGTGTCACGCGCAATTCTGGCCAATAGAGGGGACCATTCGGTATGCAGCTGCACCCCATTGTATTGAGGCACCACAGAGATCGTATAAACTTTTTGTGCAGGCGGCGGTGCTGCCGCCGTTGATGCGATAGGCGAAGTCGCCAGCGCCATAGGTAAATACAAGGATCCCAGCAACAAACTGCCATGCTTCAGCAACGAGCGTCTTGAGTACATCAGCCTCCCCCGTTCTTGGCTTGTTTTCGACAGGCTCTGAGTTATTTCACGCCCGTCATAAATCACAACTTGTGAAAAAGCGATACACCATCATACAACGTAATTGCCACAAGAAAACATTGCGGCAAGGAGTAAGACATAAATGCATACAAGTGCAGGATACTTTGTTTGTTTTTGACGACCTTTGCATCCTCGGTCTTGCAAAGAAATTAAAACAAATAGCAAGCAACCACAATAACTCGTTCGCGCCTAACCTGAACACCCCGACCGGGCCTAGAGTCGCTCAAGATAGCGTCGCGGCGCATGATCAGCGAGCGCCTTTACAGGATTAATCAAGCTCGCAAAACCAAGCCCAGTACTTGTGCCGCGAAGTTGAATGCATGTCCCTGCATGCGCAAAACCCATGGCTTCAATGGGAACTTTACAAACAAGATCTTCATCATCGACGACTCTAAAAATTGGCATCGCTGGCAATTGCTCAACAAAGGCTTGATTTCCAACGCGCGGTGAACCGTAGGTATAGCAAGTAGCGAAAGAAAATCGACGACAAGCCAAGGTGGCTAGAGCTGCCCCAAGACTATGACCTGTGACCCAAATCGGCTCCGATGACTCGCGCAAAGAAGTTTCAATTTGCTGCCATATGCTATCTAAGGCACGTTCGAAGCCACGATGAACCAAGGCCTCCGTGTTGTTAGCCGAAAGCAGGGGCAAAGCGCCCACATCGCAATCGGTAATGAAGTCGCGAATGTCTTGTTCGGTACCCCGAAACACGAGCACTCTCAAAGGCAGGCTTGTGTGTCGCACGAGCATTGCCTGCGTATGGGTCAATTGATCTTGGAAAAACGCGAGCTGTTCGAAACCGCCGCGCCGCAAGAATTCCCGTCGCGTGGGTTGAGGTGGCGTCACTTCCTCTTCGACATCATGGCGATACACCAAACGACTCAACTCAGCACATGCGAGTGCATTACCCAAGTGATATTCCTTGATTTGAAGATCCAAGTTCGGCATGAGGCGTACCACAAAAAAATCATCTGCTAAACCAGGTAACAGCAATTCGCGCCATGCTTTGCTCATCCACCACATTTCAAGCTCCCTACTTAATTTACTTGCATAAATATTATTTCAACGAACCCACTATTTAACATCGAACTAGGACTAAGAACCACAATTCGGCTAATTGCGTATCCTCACGACATCGAAACTCAACTAATGCAGCAAAAAAATAAATCAACTTGAACTATTTCCCCGCCAATAGATCACAATGCTATTGAGCGATTTCACTCCTTTTTCATTTATTACTTATGCGTACTATCGCACTCCGTCGCGCCATCCACGCATTGAGCTTCTTAAGTCTCCTTAGTTGCTGGCAGCATTGCTTTGCCAACGACCGACCGCTCTTACGTGGTCTGACTAGTGAAGACGCCTACCCCTACAATTTTCAGATGCGACAGAAAATTGATGGTCTCGTTTTTGAAATCGCCAAGTTACTGACGAGCCGCAGTGGATATGAGCTCAAAGTCGAGGCACAACCTTGGACGCGCGCGCTGCAAACAGCCAAAGACAATCCAAACGTGCTCGTATTCAGCTTAGCCCGCAATCCTGAGCGCGAGCAACACTACCATTGGATAGGCCCGGTGACCACTAGTGAAGTTTGGCTATTCAAACTTAAATCACGAACCGATCTTCAGATCACAAAATTGGAAGAGGTTAAGTCCTACACCATCGGTGATGTCGCGAGCAGCTCGACGATCGCTTTACTGCAGAAACACGGAGCGAAGATCGATCCAGCTCCGAGCAATCTATCCAACTGTCGAAAATTTAAGGCAGGTCGAGTCGATCTCATTCCTTTCGATCCAAACGGCATCAAGATCTTTTTGCATACCTGCGGCCTCAAACCTGAAGATGTTGAGCAAAGTCTACATTTACCACGTGATACAGCGCTGTATATCGCCCTTGGAAAACGTAGCGATGCTGAACTGGTGCAGCAACTACAGCAGCAATTTCAAAATATAATCAAAGACAAAAGTCTGCAACGACTCCATGAGCAATGGAAGATACCCTACAAAAATCCCTAAGGTTTTTGTGTGCGGTGAAACCGATTACCACTCCTTCATTTGCGCAAAACTGAGATCAAATTTGGCCAAATACTTTCGCAGGCGATCGGCGTCGTTGGACATTCTCTTATCACGTCGACTTTTTTCATAAAGTCGACGACCAGCTTCTGAAAGTGTGCTTGAACTACGGCAAACTTTGACGACATATTCCAACTGAACCACATCGAATGGGTCGAACTCTTGCTGAATCTCTTGCCATTTTGGATGCAGCCATGCGTGTTCGTCGGCCCAATGAACCTGATTGCTCGGTCCTAACTGCGCTTGCCTCTGGCGCAGCCTCGACAATTCACGTTCGACGTTCTCTGTATCGATTCTTCCGCCATCCGCCAAGGTCGCCATGCGCAACAAACTAGCGGACAGATCACGAAAATTACCTGCCCACGTTGTCGCATCATCCATCGCATACTGCACATAGGCCTTCTTCGCATCCGAATTGAATCGCACTTTCTTGCCGAGTTGTCCAACAATTCGCTCCAGCTCGAAATCTAAATTCGGTTCGATATCCTCACGTCGATCTTTCAAGCCTGGGAGTTGATACAACCAGGTATTGATACGCGCAAATAAGTCTTCACGAAACCGCCCGGCGCGCACATCGTCGGCGAGATCGCGATGGGTTCCCGCAATCAACTGAAAATCGCTCGCCACCTCTTTGTCACCGCCCATAGGGAAGAAGCGTTTTTCCTCAATCGCTTTCAACAACATCGCTTGCTCATCAAGGCCGAGCTCACCAATCTCATCGAGAAATAGCAAGCCATGATCCGCCGCTTTCAAATAACCAGCACGCGCTTGCAGAGCACCGGTGAACGAACCCTTCACGTGACCAAAGAGAGCCGACATCGCGCCATCGCCGCGCAGGGTCGCACAGTTCACATCAATGAAGTCACCATGCAGTTGATGTTTGGCTTTCTTCAACTCATAGATACGGCGCGCCAAGAAGGATTTGCCGGCACCGGTGGGGCCGGTCAATAAAATCGGCGTCTGCGAGCGCACTGCCACTTGTTCGATTTCTTCAATGGTGCGATTGAAGGCCGCATTCCGTGTGGCGATCCCAAACTTCAAGAAGGACACATCTTCCTGACGTTCTTCCTCAAAGCGCGCGGCCAATTGATTGTATTGCGAGAGATCGAGATCCACGACCGCGATCTGCCCCACCTCTGGGAAACCTTCTCGACGCGGTGGCGCAGTTTGAATCAACTTCGCCGGAAAATAACGCGCTTCGGTGAGTAGGAATAAACAGATTTGCGCGACATGCGTACCGGTCGTGATGTGCACAAGGTAATCAGCTTCCTGTGTATCAAATCGGTAGTGGCGCACGAATTCGTACAGGGCCGAGTACACCTCAACGAAATCCCAAGGATCTTTAATCCGCATCAGTACCGGCTCGACCACCGTTTCTGGCGAGACCCTTTGGATATCGCTGATCACCAGCTTTAACAGGTCACCACGATCACCGCCATTGCCGTTATGAAATAGCACCAGCTTATTCACCAGAAAATCTTCTTGCTGGCACAACGAGAGCGTCGGGCGCCAACGTTGCCAACGCTGCGCATTAAAGCCTGCGTCTAATGTGGTTCCTAAGAAACCGAACACGACCTTCTCCATGTTTCAAATCCTCAAGTAAGACGAAACGCAACCAAAACGAATCGGAGCCGAGCTCAATACGTCATTCCAATTGACGCGCAGAACATCTGGGCAAGTGACCCAATGCGTCATTCCCGCGGAAGCGGGAATCAATGTTCAAGCAGCGCATACCAAAAAACAGAAGGGATTCCGGCTTGCGCAGGGATGACGATATTTTGTGAGATTTATAAATACGTCACCCGAAGAATATAAAATCATCTTATCTATTTTTATAAATCACGATCATATTTTATCACTTAATGTGCGCTGCATAATCATAAGCATTCCCCCTAAGCACAGCAAGAACCTTATTTTCCACATATAAAACAAACACTTAGATTCACCGAAAACGACCAAACAAAAAACTGGCACGCAAATCGCAATACATAAAACGTCTGCCGCAAATTTGTAGCAACAGGCAAGGGTTCAAAAGCCCTTCCGGTACATGGACCTCAAACAGGATCTGTCCTTACTTTGATAGGTTTCAGGTATGCCGCTACGAAGGAGAGCAGGTACTAGCGATGGTCTGGTGACTCGCTTCAGGTTCAATTCCTGACATCGCTCCATTTGGATAGCTCATTTGGTAGAGCAACTGACTTGTAATCAGTATGTAGCGGGTTCGATTCCCGTTCCAAAACCTTCCAAAGGTTGAAGTAAGCAGTACAGGGTGGAATCGGAACACCAAGCGTGGCAGCAAGATCGTCCCGCTGAAGTGGAAGATTCATATGTTGAACCGCCTCTTTTGAACTTCGTGTTCACAGCGGAGAGAACAGCAAGGCAGCATGACGAGCTCAGTCACATCAAGTTCGTTTTCGCTAGCGATACAGTGCAAGGAAGTATTGCAGCACTGCCTACCACTCAAAGCTTGAGCAAAGAACAACAACGGTGGCCGCTCAACATAAAACACCCTGCTTTAAAACGAGAAAAGAAAACGAGAAGAATATGAAATTCAAAATTAAAGTACAGAAAAACGAGCGCGCCATCCTCTTCAAAGACAAAACCTTTGTCTCAATCTTGGCACCCGGCGAATACCGTTTTTTCGATGTATTTCGTAAGTATTCGGCACAGATTTTTGATATGGACAATGTGCGCTTTCAACATGCATGCGCAGAGTCCCTTCGTCGTCATGAAGCTGACGTGGTTGCTGAGAACTTTCACTTGATCGACGTGGCTGACCAAGCGATCGTACTGCGCTATGAGAACCAGAGCTTAGTTGAAATTTTGGCGCCTGGTTCCCGCAAAATGTTTTGGAAGTTCGGTGCAGAACAAAGCTTCGAGACCATCGATATCTCGAAAGACTTCGCGGTGGCGGATAAGTTGATGAGTTATTTGGGACAACCAAGCCTGCGTGGTAAAGAGATCTTTGGTTTGCAGAATATTTTGTCGGTCCAAGTACCCGAATCACACCTCGGTTTGTTGAAGGTCGACGGAAAATTGCACGCTGTATTGACGCCAGGGAAGACTGCTTACTGGCGCTTCAATCGCGACATCAGCGTTGATTTGGTTGATACGCGTTTGCAGGCTTTGGAAGTCTCCGGTCAAGAAATTTTGACCAGCGATAAAGTCAACTTGCGTGTGAATTTGAATGCCAACTGGCAATTCGACGACGTGCAATTGGCGTACAGCCGTTTAGCCAAACCAGCCGATCATATTTATCGCGAATTGCAATTCGCCTTGCGTGCAGCAGTTGGCACTCGCACTTTAGATGAACTCTTGGAGAACAAACAAATCATCGATAATGTCGTGAATCAGCATTTGCATGAGAAACTGCAGGGTTTCGGTGTTCGGGTTTTGAGCGTTGGCGTGAAAGATATCGTCTTACCCGGTGATATGAAGCTCTTGTTAGCGCAAGTGGTAGAGGCAGAGAAAGCCGCGCAAGCCAATGTGATACGCCGTCGTGAAGAAACCAATGCGACCCGTTCCATGCTGAACACTGCACGTGTGATGGAAAACAATCCAACCGCACTGCGTTTGAAGGAACTGGAAACTTTGGAAAAAATCGCCGAACGTATTGATAAGATTTCTGTGATCGGTGGTTTAGATCAAGTATTAAATGGTTTAGTGAAATTGAAAGTGTAAGTGACAGCGTAAAGAAAATTTGTAGGGCGGGTGCAACCCGCGCCGCAAAGATTTGGTGCAACCGAACTTGAATTTTAAGCGGCGCGGGTTGCACCCGCCCTACAAAAAACCAATGACAAAAAGTAGAACCAAAAAAATAAGAACGCAAAATGAAAACACAAAATTATCAATTATTAGAAATCGAGAATGCCGCACCGATCAAAATGTGGACTGAAGGTGTGCCTGTTGAAGACGACGCCAAAGAACAATTGACGAACACGGCCAAAATGCCATTCATTTTTAAACATTTGGCGGTGATGCCTGACGTGCATTTAGGAAAAGGCTCAACTATCGGTAGCGTGATCCCTACCCATAAAGCCATTATTCCCGCCGCAGTTGGCGTGGATATTGGTTGCGGAATGATCGCTTGCAAAACCACCTTGAACGCAAAAGACTTACCCGATAACTTAGGTCCATTGCGTGCAGCCATCGAGAAAGCGGTACCGCATGGTCGTACGCCAAATCGCGGTGGGCGTGATAAAGGCGCTTGGGGCGATCGTCCACCAAGCTTAGTCGACGAAGCGTGGAAAAGCTTGGAACCTGGTTTCAAAGCGATCACTGAAGATTATCCAAAACTCAAAAATACCAATCAGCATAAGCATTTGGGAACCTTGGGGACTGGTAATCACTTTATCGAAATTTGCTTGGACGAAAAGGATACGGTGTGGATCATGCTGCACTCCGGTTCACGCGGTGTTGGGAATGCGATTGGGACGCTATTCATTGAATTAGCGAAGAAAGATATGCAGCAACATTTATGCAATATTCCCGATCAAGATCTCGCCTATTTCGAAGAAGGTAGCAAGTATTTTGGTGACTACGTGCGTGCCGTTGGTTGGGGACAGCAATTTGCAAAAACCAATCGCGAAATCATGATGCAACATGTGATCGACGCGATGCGAAACATCATCACCAAACCATTCGAGACGCATTTAGAAGCGGTGAATTGTCACCACAACTATGTGCAGAAAGAAACGCACTTTGGTGAGGAAGTGTATGTAACGCGAAAAGGTGCGGTGTCGGCGAAAAAAGGTGAATTGGGAATTATCCCAGGATCGATGGGTGCGCGTAGCTACATCGTTCGTGGTTTAGGAAACGAGGAAAGCTTCCAATCCTGCAGCCACGGCGCAGGACGAACCATGAGCCGTACTAAAGCGAAAAAGTTGTTCACCATCGAAGATCAAAGACGTGCGACCGAAGGCGTTGAATGCCGTAAAGATGCCGATGTGATCGATGAGATTCCTATGGCATACAAAGACATCGACGCCGTGATGGATGCGCAGAAAGATTTGGTGGAAGTGGTGTACACCTTGAAGCAGGTGGTGTGTGTCAAGGGATAGCTTCTCTTTGCAAACTTTCCTACTCACTGTATTGAAGGATGGGAGCTAGTGTTGAAAAAATAGTTTCTCTAGCTCCCAGCGTTCTCATGTGGTACGCGTCTCACAAAGAAACTCAGATAAGAAAAAGAATTGAATAACATGATCAAAATAGATGCATCACAAGGTGAAGGTGGTGGCCAAGTGTTGAGAACCGCCTTGGCGCTTTCTATCATCACCCAACAGGCTATCCATCTGACCCAGATTCGCGCCAAGCGCAGTAAGCCGGGTTTGATGCGGCAGCACTTAACTTGTGTCAAAGCAGCGCAGGCGATTTCTGATGCGGAAGTTAGTGGCGCTGAACTTGGTAGTGATGATTTGGTGTTCACGCCAAAGGCCATACGTAGTGGCGATTATCATTTCGCGATTGGTACCGCTGGTAGTTGCTCCTTGGTCTTGCAAACCGTGTTGTGGCCGCTGCTGCTTGCGGACCAAGAAAGTAGCGTCATCGTTGAAGGCGGAACCCATGTGCCGATGGCGCCCTCTTTCGAATTCTTGCAATATAGCTTTTTGCCTGTATTGAGAAAGATGGGCGTTGAAGTTGACATCGAACTCGTCAAACACGGGTTTTACCCGGGAGGCGGTGGAAAGCTCAAAGCGACCATCAAACCTTGGCGAGAGCAACGGCCACTGAAACTGACAAGGCGTGGCGACAGAATAAGTCAACATGCCTTGTGCTTGTTCGCTAATTTAGAGCAGAGTATCGCCGATACCCAACTCGCCGAAGTGCGACGCTATTTGAATTGGCAAGAAGCTGATGTCGTGCATCATGGCCTACGTAATTCGCATGGCATAGGCAATGCTCTGATACTCAGTGTGCAGTCCAGCGAGTACAGTGAAATCGTTACGAGTTATGGCGACAAGAGTCGCAGCAGCGGTCAAGTTGCGCAAGTTGCCTGTGATGAGATGAAACGCTATTTAGCAAGCCCAGCCGCAGTTGGCGAGCACATGGCGGACCAGCTTTTGATTCCCTTGGCTTTGGCGGGCGGGACCTTCACCTGCAATGTAATCAGTCAGCATTTCAAAACTAACTGCGAGATCATTCAGAAATTTACACCTTCGCACTTCAAGATAGTCGATCTTGCAGCGAATAACTTTGAAGTAAATGTGTCGAATGACTAAGTGCCGCTTACACGATATTGCCTATGGCCTAGGAAGTAGCTTCATAAGCAGAAATAATCACATTGACGGTTACTGGGCTATCGGTAAGCTGTACGAATACGCACGTAATACACGATCTGATATTGTCGAGTTTGATCTGTGCGAATCAAGCTCGACATCAGCTCCAAAGCACCTACAAAAAATGTTGGCCAAATACTGCGACTGGGTAAAGCAGAGGTGTTCGAGCAGAAGTACTAGCTTGTCAAATTTAAGCGTTAGAATTGTCATTGAGTTTGACATTGAGTTTAATGAGAACGAAAAACCACCTCAACGAACCTATGGCAAACCATTTCGAGTGACCGTTGCAATCAATGCGAAAGATAGGCGCCCGGCTATTCGACATTTTCTTGGCTACTGCGCTCCACATAGTAGCTGGCACGAATCAAAAAGTATCACTCAGAACTAAGCTCCAATCGGCTTACACTGTCCAAAATATCAAAAACGAAGAAATACATGAACAACTCAACGAATGATTCCGACGTTCTCAAAGTCATTCAAGAACGCCTATCACAAATCGAACAGCGCTATGACGTTGACATTCTTCTCGCCGTCGAATCAGGTAGTCGCGCTTGGGGTTTTGCTTCACCCGATAGCGACTGGGATGTGCGTTTTCTGTACGTTCATCGCAAAGAATGGTACTTCAAAGTGCATCCGGGTCGCGATGTAATCGAAACCGGTATCGAGCAACATCCTTTGGGTGAGCTCGACATTAATGGCTGGGAGTTACGTAAAAGTTTGCAGCTACTCCACAAAAGCAATCCCGCTTTAATAGAGTGGCTGCAGTCACGCTTGATCTATCGTCGTGACCAAGGCGTGATGGATCAATATCAAACTCACGCGGACATCTTCTTCAAGCCGCAAGCATGTTTTCAACATTACGTCAGTATGGCGATCACCAACTATCGCCAATATCTGCAAAGAGATTCAGTACGTTTAAAAAAATACTTGTATGTACTGCGTCCTTTGTTTGCCTGCCAATGGATAGAACGTTATGGCAGCATGCCGCCGATTGAGTTTCACAAATTGATCGATGAACTGTTGCCCAGCGGCGAGCTACGTCAAGAGATTGATCTGCTCTTGGCGAAAAAAATCGCTGGAGGGGAAAGCGAAGAATCCGCGCCGATCACACGCTTGAATCAGTTTATTGAAGCCGAACTAGAGCGTGTGAAGTTGATCGAACTGCATGTGGCGGAGATCCCTCACGAGGCTTATCATGCATGCGATCGTTTTTTGATGGAGACTGTCCACAGAGCGTAAGACCTCAGCGGTCGGCGATGCACGCTCGACGCATCGCCAGCGAGGCGCTTTACAAAGACGCACTTAGAAAAAACTTTGAGAATCGCGAAGGCGACTATAAACTCGTCAATCAAGCATGCTCTTTTTTTCGATGGTTTTTGTTGAATTGATCGTCTAGGATCTCCGCTATGTCCAAACACTCATTGTTCGCCTCGCTCTGTGCCATGGCCGTCATAAATACTGTTACCCAGCCTGCGGTGGCGCAGGAGAACGCTCCACCAGCCGCAGCAAAAGTGCTGCCGCAAGGCTTACCAACCGACCTTAAAGCTTTGCAACTTCCTCAAGGAATTAAAGTGCCCAAAGAGGTCGAGGAAGTCACCGCTTCGCTAGAGGCTCTAACGCAGTTACAAGAAAAATATATCGCCATTCAAGAAAAAATCGTCGCTCTACGCCAACGCAAATTAGCGCTTGGAAAAGGCGATGTGAACCTACTTGACGCAGCGAAGATTGGGCTGCTCCAATCAAAATTGGGTATCGAGAAAGATCAACTCAAAAAAATCGAATTTCTCAAAGAGATCGTCAAGCTGAGAACCGAATCGCACGCGCGCTCACAGAGAAAACAAAAAAACGGTAAGAATAGCGAAGACGATACCCTCATGCAGGAGGTGCAATTAGTCGCTGCGCAAATTGAATTGCTGAAGGCAGAGAAGAAATAGCATCGTCGTTTTACGGCCGCACTCGACCCAAGGTTCAAAGTCTCTTCCTTCAACTATCACTGTTGGCAAGAGATTCCTTTGACTTCCTTCATTTAATTGCCTCCAACGTCCCCTTCTCCATGATCAAGATGTCAAAGCCGAACTATACTTCGGCTATAACGCATTTCAGAATGTTCGCCATCGACTACTGCACTGCAGCATTCGGGTACTCCGAATCTCCCCTAAAAAATCAAGCAAAAAATTTCTTGGAATAGATCAAGAAACAACCGTGGCTTGCTTGCCAATGCTGAGCGATTTGTGGATACTTTGCGCCAGAAAGTGAATTGCTTTCCTGACGAGAAATCGGGCCATTGGCAAACCCATGCGAATGCACTTTGAAATCTCAAGGCGAGGTTGCACTCCACAAGAGTCAACTTCACACATAACAAAAAATCTACCGCGACATCACAGTGGCGGCGCATCCATCGTATTTTGCTCAACACAATTGAGCAAGGAGACATAACATGCCAAACACCGAACCGTTACGTTTACATGTACCGGAACCGACAGGCCGTCCTGGCCAAAAGACTGACTTTTCCTATTTACGCCTTTCACCTGCAGGTGAAGTAAGACGTCCTGAGATCGACGTGAGTCCGGTTGATACCCGTGACATCGCTTATTCCTTGATTCGCGTCTTAGACGAAAAAGGCAATGCAGTCGGTCCATGGGTTCCGGAGATCAGCATCGAACAATTGCGCGCGGGGATGCGAGCGATGATCAAGACACGCATCTTTGATGGTCGTATGTTGATCGCCCAACGCCAAAAGAAAATGTCGTTCTACATGCAAAGCTTAGGTGAGGAAGCGATTGGTGCAGCGCAAGCGATGGCCTTGAATCGCGACGACATGTGTTTCCCTACGTATCGCCAGCAAAGTATCTTGATGGTGCGCGACGTGCCCCTCAAAGGTTTGATTTGCCAGCTCTTATCTAACGAAGGCGATCCGCTCAAAGGTCGTCAATTACCAGTCATGTATTCGATCAAGGAAGCCGGCTTCTTTTCGATTTCAGGTAACTTAGCCACCCAATACATTCAAGCAGTCGGTTGGGCGATGGCATCGGCCATTAAAAATGATACCAAGATCGCTTCTGCCTGGATCGGCGATGGCGCCACTGCCGAAGCTGACTTTGACACGGCCCTGACTTTTGCCCACGTTTATCATGCGCCGGTGATTTTGAACGTCGTCAATAATCAATGGGCGATCTCGACTTTCCAAGCGATTGCTGGTGGTGAAAACACCACCTTCGCCGCGCGCGGTGTGGGCTGCGGTATCGCCTCGCTACGCGTTGATGGAAACGATTTCTTGGCCGTGTACGCTGCGTCCAAATGGGCTGCCGAGCGTGCCCGCAAAAATCTAGGCCCCACCCTGATCGAATGGGTCACCTATCGCGCGGGTCCGCATTCGACTTCGGATGATCCCTCAAAATATCGCCCACTCGATGACGCCAGCCACTTCCCGCTCGGCGATCCTATCGCACGTCTGAAACAATATTTGATCAATCAAGGTGCATGGTCCGAAGAGGAACATGAAGCCACGCATAAGGAATTAGAAGCACTCGTCATTACTGCCCAAAAAGAAGCAGAAGCCCTCGGAACTCTGGCCGACAACCATGTCTTCAGCCCTGCTGAAATGTTCGAAGATATTTACGAGCATATGCCAGAACATTTGCGCCAACAGCGCCAACAATTGGGAATCTAGCTGTTCGCCATCACCTTTTTGAAGCGAGTTTTACATGAGTGAAAATAATCCAAACAAAACAGCGCCGATGACCATGATCCAAGCGCTGCGTTCAGCTATGGATGTCATGCTGGAACGCGATAATAATGTCGTCGTATTCGGTCAAGACGTCGGCTATTTCGGTGGCGTATTCCGTTGCACCGAAGGTTTACAAAAGAAATATGGCAAGTCACGCGTCTTCGATGCGCCGATTTCCGAAAGCGGTATCGTCGGTGCGGCGATCGGTATGGGTGCCTATGGTTTGCGTCCGTGTATCGAGATTCAATTCGCCGATTACATTTATCCGGCTTATGATCAAATCGTCTCTGAGGCAGCGCGTTTGCGTTTCCGCTCAGCCGGTGACTTCACAGCACCACTGACGATTCGTACCCCCTGCGGCGGCGGTATTTATGGTGGACAAACGCATAGCCAAAGTCCGGAAGCGGTGTTCACGCACGTATGCGGTTTGCGCACGGTGATGCCATCGAATCCTTACGACGCCAAAGGTTTGTTGATTGCCTCGATCGAAAACAACGATCCTGTGATTTTTCTCGAACCAAAACGTTTGTATAACGGCCCCTTCAATGGTCACCACGATCAACCAGTGGTGCCGTGGTCCAAACATGCGAGCGGCAATGTGCCCGAAGGTTATTACACCGTACCTTTAGAAAAAGCCGCCATCTTCCGCGAAGGAAAAGATCTCACAGTCCTCGCCTACGGCACCATGGTCTGGGTCTCGGAAGCCGCTGCCAATGAAAGTGGCGTTGATGCTGAAATTATTGACCTACGTAGTTTGTGGCCCTTGGATTTGGAAACGATCGTCGCTTCGGTCAAGAAAACCGGCCGCTGTGTAATCGTGCATGAGGCGACCCGCACCAGTGGTTTCGGTGCTGAATTGACTGCCTTGGTTCAAGAACATTGTTTCTACCATCTAGAAGCACCAATCGAGCGTGTCACGGGTTGGGATACTCCATACCCACATGCTCAAGAGTGGGATTATTTCCCCGGTCCTGCGCGCGTTGGCGCAGCTTTCAAACGTGCGATGGAGAATTAAGATGGGTATTCATGTCATTAAAATGCCGGATATCGGCGAAGGTATTGCGGAAGTTGAATTGGTTGCTTGGCATGTCAAACCAGGTGACACGGTGGTCGAAGATCAAGTCATGGCCGATGTCATGACCGATAAGGCCACCATCGAAATCCCCAGTCCAGTCAATGGTAAAGTATTAGCACTCGGTGGCGCTGCGGGTCAAGTCATGGCCGTTGGCTCTGAATTGATTCGTATCGAAGTCGAAGGTGCGGGAAATGTTGATGCGAGTGCTGCAGCAGCTCCAGCACCTGCAGCGCCTGTAGCGGCGCCTGCAGCGGCTCCAGCAGCACCAAGCAAAGCGGAAACCCTTGCATCAGCTCCCGCAAAGATCGATGTACCTGTCGCGCCGAGCAAAACCAGCAGTACTAAGAATGCCAACGCGAGTATTCCCGCCGCTGCGCGCGCTAACGGCGAAAAACCAATCGCCTCACCAGCCGTACGTCGTCGTGCTTGGGATCTCGGCATTGAGTTGCAATTTGTTCCGGGTACCGGCACCGCAGGTCGCATCACCCATGAGGATTTAGATGCTTACATGGCGCGCGGTGAAATCAGCATCGCTGCGGGTGCTTCTCCCTATCGTGAATTGCATGAAGAGACCGCGGTTCCTGTGATTGGCTTGCGTCGTAAGATCGCGCAAAAAATGCAGGAAGCCAAACGTCGCATTCCTCATTTCTCTTATGTGGAAGAAGTTGATGTTACCGAACTCGAAGCCTTGCGTCAGCAACTCAATCAAAAATGGGGCAAACAACGCGGCAAACTCAGCCTATTACCGTTCCTGATGCGCGCCGTGGTGTTGGCAGCACGTGAGTTCCCACAAATGAACGCACGCTACGATGACGAAGCGGGAGTGGTCACGCAACATGCCGCGATTCATCTTGGGATCGCCGCGCAGACCGACTCTGGTTTGATGGTACCCGTAGTGCGCCATGCTGAAGCGCGCGACTTATGGAGCAATGCCAACGAGATGGCACGCTTGGCGGAAGCAGCACGCACCGGCAAGGCGAGCCGCGATGAATTGTCGGGTTCTACCATTACCATTTCTAGCCTTGGCGCCTTAGGTGGCATCGTTTCAACACCCGTCATTAACGCCCCCGAAGTCGCCATTATCGGCGTCAACAAAATGGTGGAACGTCCGATGATACGCAATGGCCAAGTTGTCGCACGCAAGATGATGAATTTGTCTTCCTCCTTCGATCACCGAGTCGTCGATGGTATGGATGCAGCACAATTCATTCAAGCGATCCGTACTTATTTGGAATGCCCGGCGACGCTGTTTATTGAGTAGGAAGAAAAACCTCTCAACACAGAGGCACAGAGACGCAGAGGAAAGACGGAGTAATCTCACGCAATTCTTTCAAATGTTTCGAGCCTAGCATATACCCTGTGATGAGAGGTCACTTCAGCCTCTTGCTACAAAAAACATTCAGTAACGCTTCATTATTTGATGTTCACCCTTCGACTTTCTCAGTGTCTCTGTGCCTCTGTGTTGAGAGGTTTTGAACGAGAATGATGTGAGGGTGCAATCCAGTTTTCAGGAACAAACTATGCAAACAACATCCACAACTTTAGTGGTCATTGGCGGAGGCCCTGGTGGCTATATTGCCGCTATCCGAGCTGCTCAATTGGGCGTGGCGACGATCTTGATCGAAGGTGATCAACTTGGTGGCACTTGCCTCAATATCGGTTGTATTCCCTCCAAAGCTTTGATCCACGCCGCAGAGGAATTTGAAAAAGCCAAGCACTATGCGGAAGGTTCCGCTCTTGGTATTCAGGTCGCCAGCCCGAGCATACAAATCGAGCAAACCGTGAGCTGGAAAAACGGCATCGTCAAACGCTTGACGACAGGCGTCGGCGCTTTGCTTAAAAAGAATGGCGCACAAGTCGTCAAAGGCTGGGCTCAGATCATCGATGGCAAGACTGTCGCTGTGATGCAAGATGGCCAAGAAGTTCAGCGTATTACTTGCGAACATCTACTGATTGCTTCCGGTTCTTCTGCGGTCGAACTGCCATTCATGCCCTTCGGCGCAGGCAATGGCAAAGTCATCAGCTCCACTGAAGCCTTATCACCCAACAGTATTCCGAAAAAATTAGTAGTGGTTGGTGGTGGCTATATTGGGCTCGAGTTAGGTATCACCTATCGCAAGCTCGGTAGCGAAGTCGCCGTCGTCGAAGCCATGGATCGCATCTTACCTGCCTACGACGAAGAGCTGACCAAGGTCGTACGCAACGCCATGAAACAACTCGGCATCGAAGTGCATCTGGGTCTCAGCGTACAAGGCTTGAATGCCGACAACACAGCCGTGCGTCTCAAGAATGCTGCTGGCGAAGAAAGTGAACTGGCCTGCGATCAAGTATTGGTTGCAGTTGGTCGCCGTCCACGTACACAAGGTTTCGGACTCGAATCCCTGCTGCTCGACATGAACGGACGCGCCGTCAAAATTGACGATCAATGCCGCACCTCGATGCGCAATGTGTGGGCGATTGGTGATGTCACGGGCGAACCGATGTTGGCACATCGCGCCATGGCTCAGGGCGAAATGGTGGCAGAAATCATCGCAGGCAAACGTCGTCACTTCTCCCCTGCTTCGATCCCTGCCGTATGCTTCACCGATCCAGAATTAGTCGTGGTCGGCATGTCACCGCAAGAAGCGCAAGCAGCAGGCATCGTCATCATCACCGCGAATTTCCCCTTCGCTGCGAATGGTCGCTCCATGACTTTAGAATCGAGTGAGGGCTTTGTCCGTGTGGTGGCGCGCAAAGACAATCACCTCATTCTCGGTTGGCAAGCCGTGGGACGTAGCGTCTCTGAGCTGAGTGCAGGTTTTGGTTTGTGCCTTGAAATGGGCGCCAGTTTAGAGGACGTCGCAGGCACTATCCATTCACACCCGACTTTGGGTGAAGCGGTGCAAGAAGCGGCACTGCGTGCTTTGGGGCATGCTCTTCACATCTAGTAATTTCACCTAGCGGAGCATGCGCCTTCGCTCAAATGAATTGATAGAAGAAAAAAAGGGATAAGTGAGTTTCCACTTATCCCTTGTTTCACATCCTGTAAGGATTAGTAGGCGAGTAATTGTGGGGCTTTGATCCCATCCACTTTAAACGTCTTCACCGATTCAGCCAAGTAGTTGGCACGCTCCTCCAGAGACATCACAGCCGCCGAGATTTCTTCCACCATCGCCGCATTCTGCTGGGTGCTAGCATCGACTTCTCGGACAGCGTCGGCCATCAAATTTAGCTCACTCGATTGAGCATTAGATTCGCGCGTGATTTCATCCATAATCGTGGTGACACTTTGCACGGAGTCGACGATCTCGTTCATCGTTGCACCTGCGTCGTTAACATACTTTGCACCTGCTTCGATATCTTGCATCGACAGACGAATCAAATCACCAATTTCTTTCGCTGCACTTGCGCTACGCTGAGCGAGACTCCGAACCTCAGAAGCCACCACCGCAAAACCACGCCCTTGTTCGCCGGCGCGGGCCGCCTCAACGGCAGCATTCAATGCCAAAATATTAGTTTGGAAGGCAATGCCATTGATCACTTCAGTAATCTCACCGATTTTCCGTGAAGACATCGTAATTTTTTCCATCATTTCGACCGCTTGCGATACC
This sequence comes from Undibacterium cyanobacteriorum, assembly GCF_031326225.1. Taxonomy (GTDB): domain Bacteria; phylum Pseudomonadota; class Gammaproteobacteria; order Burkholderiales; family Burkholderiaceae_D; genus Undibacterium; species Undibacterium cyanobacteriorum. Next base: position 4,025,645 of record NZ_CP133720.1, read on the forward strand.
ACTGCACCGCCTCTTGTGGCGACTTGATAGGCTGACTGCGCCAAGCCATCGGCTTGCTTTGCATTCTCAAGATTGTGTGCCACTTTTGAGGCTAATGAATCCATGTTCTCGGCCGTATCTTGTACCGTGGTTGCGATCTTCGCACCACGCTCCGCCAGATCATTATTACCCGCCGCTATTTCAGAGGTCGCTAAGCTAATGGCTTCGGCTGATTCACGCACCCCAGAAACAATTTGCGCAAGCGACTGTACGCTGCGACGGAAAATATTAATCGACTCTGAAATTTCATCACGCCCAATCGCTTGATTGGATTGAGTTAGATCGCCTTGTCCTAGCATATTGACGCGCTTAGACATACTCTTAAACCCACTCAATGACGTGATGTAGAACGTATATAAGGTGTAAAACGCAATCGTCAGAGCGAGCAGTACGACGAACAACATCAGTTTTCTCTCACCTTCCAACTTCTCGATACGTGCTTGCAATGCACCCGATAAGGCATCAAGAGTCGACTGAGTCAAACCAGAATTAGAATTGATCGCCTGAGTTCCTTGGTTATAAATCGCCTTAGCATCGGCATTGACTGTCTCCATGATGCTGCTCTGTATCAATTTAAGATATTCATCAGTGAGATCGAAGACTTGCAAATTGAGTTTCTGAATAAGATGAGGACTAACCTGCGCCACACGGTCTAAAGCATCCTTCGCATCAGCGCGATCGCGTTTGATCAAAGCCATAAATGCAGCGATGCGGGTTCGTGTGGAATCTGCCTTATCAGGATTAGCCGCAACATAAGCGACAAGACCACGCAAAGGGGCCAAATTTGCCGTCATTGCAGGCAGCTTTTCTGTCGCCGCAGTCATCAAATAATAGCTATCGATATCAGGGTCTAGTGCTAACTGAGAGTGCTCAGAAACTTGTCGACGAATTTCGACTAAGGCATCGTTCACCTTCGTGTACTTTTCAGTGATTTGAGCGGTTTCGGTGTAAGTCGCCGCAGCCGCTTCACGCCATGCATCACGAGCTTTATTGAGGATTGGGGACAGCTGGTATGGATCAGCAGTTTGTAGGCGTTTTCCAAATTCATCGAAGCCTTTATCAACCGTTGCAGCAACCTCCTTCGTCACAGCCACATCTTCGATCTGTAACAGTCTCAACAAGGCTTGCCCGCGGTGCTGCAAAACAGCGTCCATGATTGGATTCACACGATCATGATAACTCACCCCAATCGCTTCGTTCCGAGCGAAGGCGATGTCTGCGTTTTCCTTGCTCACAAAAAGATAGAGCAGAACCATTAATGGAATCAAGAGAGTAACCATAATGATGGAAAACTTCGCAGGCATACGAAGACTACGCATGAGTCGCTTGCCAGGTTCAAAAATACCTATTGCCAAGGGAGCCTCCTTTCACATCGAAAATATTCAAAAATTTTGATCAACTTTTTATTATAGACACGAGGTTTCCGCATGGAAATTTTATTTTGTCAGGTATTGTTAAATCATGTTCCTATTTGGAGACAATCATTTGCAGAACCGGGTCAATGATCGAAATTTATGGGCGTTCTGACCCGATAAATCACTTCCTTAAATGAGCCCCGATCAGAACATCACCAATTGATTTGCAAGAAAATCATATGGAGCAATACACTAAGCGCCTCATAAAGAACTATGTATACAAATGAACGCTTCCATCGCAAGTACTGAACCTTCCGTCAAAGTAGCAGAGCTTTATTGGACATATGGGACGCGTACCATTTTGGACCACATCAGCTTCGCCCTTCCTATCGGCGCAAAAGTAGGACTGCTCGGCGCTAATGGCAGCGGCAAATCGAGTCTACTCAAATGCCTTTTGGGACTACAAAACTTTGACAGCGGAGAAGTCACCCTCTGCGGTCATCCTCTGTCGCAACTTGACGATGAAGTTCGTGCCAAATTAGCTTATGTGTCGCAAAGCCCAGATCTATTTCCTTGGATGAGCGTGGAGCAACACCTACGCACGATAGGTCAAGCCTACCCATTGTGGAATGAGAAGCGCGCCATCGAATTAGCTTTGTCGCTCGAACTTTCACTGGGTAAAACTGTGAGCAAATTATCGGGTGGTGATCAACAAAAGTTGGCGATAGTCTTGGCCCTCGCACACCAACCTGAGCTCATCGTGATGGATGAACCAGTCGCCAATCTCGATCCACTGCGACGTCACAACTTGATGCGACATTTGTTTCTCGATGACCGCTGGATTTCACCGCAGGCGACGCTCATCATTACCAGTCATTTCTTAAGTGATCTTGATGATGTATTGAGCCACGTGGTCTTTATGCGAGAAGGGCAAATACAACTTTATGCTGATTGGCGAGCATTACGACAAACGCATTGCGTGATCGCTAATCAACTACTGCAAGGCGTTCGTCCGGAGATTCTCCATCAAGGTCATGAAACCAGCGTGGTCGCTATTGCTAGTCTTCCCACACACCTTCAACAAGGACAAGGATCGGGCTCAAAATCGATCACTCTCGACACCTTGTTCGCCGCCTTGCATCAATGAAGACTCACATGAACGCATGGTGTTTTCCAATTCTGAGCCTGCGCCAACGTGCCGTCGCTTGGTTTGCGGCGCTGGTCTCGATCGCAAGCTGGCTACTCGCCTTCTTTTCCGATGCTGGCCTCGCTCGATACTGGTCGCTGCTGAGCTTGCTCCTACCGCCCAGCATCGCTTACTTCATGAGTTCGCGTTTGCTCATCAGCTTGCGCTATTTCCAGAAACAAATTGCGCCCGTGGCACTTGCCCAAGTCATGCAAGAGCGCGTACGGCGACTGATGATATCTGTTTTCGTTGTGCTACTCGTGGCTAACTTTGGTTTGCAAATGGGAGCGCATTTCGCAACTCAACTCAGTCTACTTGCAACGCAAATGCTTGGCCTTTGTCTCGGCATCTATAGCAGCCTGGGCTTTCATATCAAGCTCAACATGAGTCGCACGTGGGTCAGAAAAAGTGGCTTACATAGGCTGGTCCACCTCCTCTTAGCATCGAGCTGGGTCTACTTTACCGTTCACCAAGTCCTAACAAATACCACTCCCCTCGAGCTCTGGTACAGCATTGCTGCCATAAGCTGTGCCTGTGCTTTTCTCTATTACTTTGTCACGCAGCGCCCACAAAGTTTTGCGCATGACGAGGAGATTAAGGACACGCCGCGCCTGTTCAGCAAACTCAGCACGTGGCTTCTACATCACTTCTACCGCTATCGGCGACTAGGGCCGCAAACAAATAGTTCAGATGAATCCAACACTGATCGCGGACTCGTGCAGCCAATCGCTGTGTTCTGCCTGATGATCGCCATCTATTTCTTCGCTTGTGTTCCTCAAGCTTCACAGGTGGGCTTTAACCGACTACTTTACCTTGCGGCGATGAGTCTCATCTTGAGTAGCCATTTGGTAATACGCGATTGGCATTGGCGCTATTTACTCATGCCACGCGGGCTGGTGAATCAGGGATTTGCCTGGCAACTGTGGCGCTCAAATCTGACTATCTTTCTTGGTTTGGGCGTCATCTTCTTTTTGGGTAAAGCTATTTTTGAGCGACTTGCGGATTCAAGTCACGTCGCCACCACGCTCCTTGCCAGCTTTGCAGATGCACTAACATTCATGTTGGAAATCGCTGCAGTCTTCGCCGGAGCGTGCGTCATGGCCGCGGCAGAGAACCTCAATCGCAGCCGCTTCAAAATCTATTTGTTGATGCTATTCCTTGCTTGCAGCGTCTATGGCATCGCCTACACTTCTGGGAGGGTAAACCAACTGCAGAACCTCTTTGGATCCGATTGGCGCTATCAATTCAGTCTTGTATTTGCGAGTGCATTATTATTCGGACTCGCCCGACATCGATGGAGCCCACAACGCATTCGTGCCAACTACTCAGGCACATAGATCCTTAAGCCTCGGCGTGTTCAGCCTCACAAACCGCTGACACCTTTTACCATGTAACGGTAGGTGTGCTTATTCAAATGCAGACTGACTACACCTTTCGCCCAGCACGCTTCTTCACCAGGTTCTAAGCTCACTTTAAGCATGAGGCGGAGATCGGCATTAGCATACACGCTTTGACGTATGTCACCAGACCGACACGAGGTCGAAGGATTTTTTTGTACTGATTTCAATTCAGTCGTCACGCCTTGTAAATTGACGTAGGCGGTGCGTAAATCGTTACTCAACAACAGCACCAAAGCACCGCTGCCATAACCACCTTCATCCTTGGCAAAGCTAGCGATTCTGAACTCGTATGGCGCATTCCATTTAGGCACTTGATTGAGATCAATGGCTTGCAATACAACTGCAATCTGTTTGTTTTGCGGTGCGCCTTGAGGTTGCCCAAGCTGTGTCGGTGTTTGCGCGACTGGATTAACCGCCTGCGCCCAACTTGTCGACACTACGCACACACCTACCATCAAGCTCCCAATACCAAGCATCTTCAGCGCTGATATACGTGAGATCGTGGAGGAAAATAGGCTGCGGTGATGTGGACGGTTTCGCTTGAATTGCATCATGGTTTCTTTCTCCTTCACTTTTCTCACACAGGCAACAAGTTGCATCAAATCACATTGTTTTGCGTCGTATAAAGCTGTAGCTCTTTTCACGAGGTTCTAGGCTGTCAATTTTAAGAATTGATCCAAAATATGAAAATGATCATCGAAAAACTGATCTTCCATCGCATTCAATTCAGCTATCGGCATCCACTTCGCGGCGGCTGCATCGTCATCTGCTTCGATCTCTGGAAAGTGATCTAAGTTCAAATCGAAAAAGAAGGCATGTGTGATCGTTCGGCCGCGTTGACTGCGATCTGGATGATCGAACACTTTGACATCCACCAGAGAAGCTTCCAGCGTCGAATCAAGCAAGGCCAACTTGGTTTCTTCACGAAGCTCGCGAATCGCGGCGCGTTGCAAGCGTTCATGCGGATCAAGAAAGCCGCCAGGTAAAGCCCATAAACCTTTGCCCGGAAATCCTCCCCGTTGAATCAATAAAACGTGTTGGTTGGTCTTGACCACAGAATCCACGGTACAGAAGATGGGCGCATAGGGAGCGGTAGACCAAGCGGCTTTGTAGGCTTGCAAGCCTTTGTATTCTGTCACCAAAGCTGCATAGGCAGGTAACTGACACCAGGCTTTGAGATACTGACGTGTTTCAAGGCTGAGCATAGATTCCAACACCGACAACGAGATATCAATATTCTCTGCTTCGAACATTACGCGCCGCACTGCAGTCGCGTCGAAGTTGCTGTGATTTTCCGTCTCCAACAAATGCCAATGCGGAAAGCGACGCAAATAGTAACTCGATGCATCTTTGAAGTGCCCCACCAGACAAATATCCTTGGCTTGAGGCACATGGCGCATGACTTCATTTTGTACCGCTTGCGCCCAGCGTTGATCGTCATAATAATCACGCACGGGAATAAATTGGATACGCTCGATTTCGTCTGCAGAGAGATTGGCTTTGATCATGGCCGCACGTTCTTGCCAAGTAAAAGGATTACGCACAGTACGCGCATGGAATGACGATCCTAAAATCACCAACACTTGTGGCGCTTTCTGTAGTGCGATGCGCAGCAATTCTGCGTGTCCTAGATGGAAACCTTGAAAGCGCCCAATCACCACCGCTACATCTTGCGAATGAGGAATGGGAGTGACGTTCACTTCGTTGGGAATTACGGTTGTCGCTACATTCATATCACTTCCTTATTAGGCTTCAAACACGCTTCAAAAGTATAACGAGCGGCGATGGGCATTTGGCGTCCGGAACCAAAGGCGCGCGCCCGTACTCGGATAATCGGCGGCGCTTGACGGCGCTTATACTCGTTGCGCGCCACCATACCATGGATACGTTTCAGCAAGGCCGCGCCGTCCACAGTATTCTTCAAATTCTCCACAAAAGCTTGGGCTTGCTGCGCTTCTTCCGGCGGTAGTCGATGTCCCTCGATATGCCATTTCAAAATTTCATCAAGAACTTCATACGGTGGCAAGCTATCCGTATCCAATTGGCCAGGGGCGAGTTCCGCTGAAGGCGGTTTGGTCAACACATCGTGCGGGATAATTTCTCGTCCTGCACTTTGATTGATATGACGTGACAATGCATACACTTCAGTTTTGTATAGATCACCAATGAGACCTAAACCGCCATTCGTATCTCCATACAAGGTGCAGTAGCCCACCGATATTTCGCTCTTATTCCCCGTGGTTAACAGCAATGCGCCGAAATGATTCGAGTATTCCATGAGTATGGTTCCGCGCACACGCGCTTGCAAATTTTCGAGCGTCAGACCGCGTAGGGGCGCATCAAATGCCTGCGTAAAACCTTTTCCATACTGCTCCACTAAGTCTCGAATCGGATGCTCGAGCAAAGGAATCCCAAGCGCCTGACAAAGCTTCACAGAATCCGATACCGAACCCTCACTGGAAAATGCCGAAGGCATGGTAATCGCGATGACATTGTCCGCACCCAGCGCTTCGACCGCCAATGCCAGTGTCAGCGCCGAATCAATACCGCCCGACGAACCGACCACGGCTTTGCTAAAACCACAGCGACGTGCATAGTCACGCAAGCCAAGCACAATCTGTTGGCGCGCCAATTCTTCTTTCTGCGTTACGGCGGCCCTCGGTGCTGTTCCAATTTGATCGCCTATTTTCGAGCCTATATCTTGCGCCTCAAAAAAGTTGTCACCATCAAAATTCAACACCGCAAAATCTTCGGCAAAGCCCGCTGCTTCATACACTAGGCCCCGTTGAGGATGCATGATGAAAGAGTGCCCATCAAAGACTAATTGATCTTGACCACCAATTTGATTGACATAGACGATAGGCATTTGATGCGCGGTCGAGGCCTGTCCAAATAGACGGTGGCGCTGTTGGCGCTTACCAAAATCCGAGGGGCTTGCATTGATGCTCACAACGAGGTCCACTTGCGCTTGTTCCAACGCCGCATAGGGATTCACTTTGTAATCGAGACCAGCATCATTCCAACCGTCCTCACACACCATAAATCCAACGCGATGCGAGCCGATTGTCAGCGTACACGCAGTTTCAACACCAGGTTCAAAATGACGTCCCTCGTCGAAGATGCCATAGGTGGGCAGTAATTGTTTATGGTACTCGGTAAGAATCTCACCATCACGTATCACCAACAAAGCGTTATGGAGTCGCTTGCCAGGACCTTGATGCAAGCGCACTGTGCCAATCACACTGAACAAATTGGGGAACTGTGTAGACGCTTTCAATATGGCGTGCAATGCAGTTTCGCAAGCTTGTAAGAAGTCCCCATCTTCAAGCAAATCGCCGGGGTAATAGCCGCATACCGATAGCTCAGAGAAGATGACCATGTCAGCTCCTACTTCGGCTGCATGCTTCATCTTTGCCTGCATCAATTGTCGATTGCCTTCGAAATCACCCACGGTGTAATTGCATTGAGCGAGCGCCAATTTCAAGTTTTGCTTATTCATTTGTCGGCCCTTGAATTATTCTGGATGTTGAAAGACCTGCCTTAAGTAGGCTAAGAAAGTGTGGTCTTGGCATAGAGTCTTGCCGCGCGCATCCGACAATTTTGCTACTGGTTGTCCATTGCAAGACACGATCTTCATCACGATATTCAGTGGTGTGATCCCTACATCATTGCTGAGATGGGTACCAATGCCGAAGCCGGTCATGACACGATCGGCGAAGTGGCGATACAGTTGCAGAGCGGTTGCGATATCGAGCCCATCTGAAAAGACCAAGCGCTTGGTATTGGAATCGATACGGAGTTTTGCGTAGTGCTCTAAAGCTTTTTCGCCCCATACGATGGGGTCACCGGAGTCATGCCGTAGACCATCAAATAGCTTGGCGAAGTAGAGATCAAAATCAGCCAAGAAAGCGTCCATGCCGACCACATCGGTCAGAGCGATGCCGAGGTCACCGCGATATTCTTGCACCCAATCCTCTAATGCGGCTTTTTGAAAATCACGCAGACGAACCCCAAAAGATTGATATGACTGCAGATACTCATGCGCCATTGTACCGATCGGAATCAGCCCATATTTCTTGGCCAAGTAGACATTCGAGGTGCCTTTAAAATAGCTTGGTAATTCCCGCAACAGTGTCGCCACCACTTCATCCTGCCATTCACCCGAGAAACGACGCCTCAAGCCGAAATCGAAAAATTCAAACGGATGCTTACGTGTCTGCTGTTGCACATCACGCTGGAGTACACCGATCTTTTCTTTCAAACGGCGTCGTCCTTCGATGATGACCTCGGCCGTCGCCAAGCGGCGAAAGTACAACTCATTGACAATATAGAGTACAAAAATTTCAAAACCCATTACATGTACTTGCGGACCGGTTGCCACCACGGTCAGTTTTTCCCCATCGATACCTACTTCAATAAACTTTCTTTGGAAGCGGAAGATCGTCAAGAAGTCGACGAAATCACTTTTCAGATAACGCAGTTGACGTAGATAAGCTAGCTCATCGTCGGCGAAACGCATCTTGCACAGATGATCAAGTTCGCGCTCCAGATCGTCTTTCAGTTCCGCCAATGGATACGCGGGTGTGTTTCGACAAACAAAAGCGTATTCACACTGGGTATTCGGATGACTATGCAGCAATGCTTGCCACATGGTGAATTTATATAAATCGTTTTCTAGTAAGCTGCGCACTACGGGTTTCATGATGTCCTCGTTTCTGCGTGAAATTCTTGGATCACTTCGATCAATCCCACGATATTGGAATTCATTTCTTCTTGCTCTTCTGCTGGAATCCACCATTCTGTATGCATCTCACCACCAACGCATTGCACTGGATAGCGATCCATGAACGATTTTCTCACGTGAAAGCGTGTCACAAACCCTGATCCGCTGGCAGAGACATTCCAATCGCGTGCGATTTGCACCGCATACTCTTCATTTGTTACGGGGTAAAAGATCGGTTGTTCCGGCAAACGCGGTGGCCATTTTGTATAGCCGCTTTGCGCTACCAGTTCGAGTTCCTTTGGTCCAGTTGGCCGGTACAAAGTCACCAAAGCTTCTTGTGTTTTCGTATTCATGACTTACTCTATTGTGCTGATGTTTTCTGAACGGACTTTTGTGCCGCTTAAAGTGAACTCATCATCTCTGTAGCTGTACTAATGCGTAGACCTTTGCTGCGCATCTCTTCAATAAAACTCTGTGCCTGCACCTCGAACCCGGGTACTGGACTCATGCAATCAGTTAGCAAGACCAACTGTGAGAGCTTTGCTGGATCCCAATGTGCGACGATGTGCTCGGTACTTGCTTTGACACAGTGGCTACTCGCTTCACCGCAGATCAACACCGTGTCGTATGCTTGCAAAGCTTCCAGCAATTCGCGGTTCAATTGAGTGTGGGTATCAGTTTGATCCGGCACTTCGGCCATCATCGCGGAGTAGTGTTCAGTCCAAGGATTCGATCCTTTGTAGACCTTCGCAACCACTTTTTGTTGCGCTTGCTCCCAACGATTGTAGGCGTTACGCACCTCGGTATGAACATTGTGTCCCCAGCTGCCAATTTCACAGTGCACTGGCCAAATCATCAAGCGATAGCGTCCTGCAGCTTCGAGTTGCGCTAAATATTCCTCAGCGCGCGCTTGCGCCTGTGGGCTCCGCGTTTGATACACGCCCTCGCGAACCTGCTGCAAAGTGATCTCTGTAAATGGCGTCACCGCATCACCATTGTGTGTGCACCAAAATGAGGGATGCGCGATATCGAGTACGTGATGTGAATCGAGGGTCACGGTAATCGCATCAAGTTGGCTTCCCAGAGTGTCAATCAAACGACCAATACGCAGCATATCTTCATGCGCGCCAGTCACTGGCAAAGACGGTGCAAACACCTCACCATTCCCAATTTGAGGCAGATAGCTTTGAGGTAAATCGCAGAAATCATTTTGTGGATCAATAATCAGTAAATGCTGGCGGTTTTGCATGATGAATCTCTTTCCTTTCTCTAGCCAAACAGCTGAGCCGGACTGTTTGTGCTATTTGTGTTCATTGAGCTGCTTTGTTCTTTTTTCTTCTGTTCGCTGTGCGCCGAAGCTTTGATCGATGACTCATACTCTCTTTCATTTGGAGCTTGCAATAATTATGAATGAGAGCGTATGAGTGCATTCTAGGATACTTAGTTGAAAAATGCAACTAAGTATCCTTTTGATTTTTTCAAGATGAATTAATCGGGAAATTGGCACGAACGTACATCAACTTCTGCGCCTTTAAAACTCATGATGAATTCACTCTTAGAATCGCACAAGAATCAATCACTGCTCAGGCTACGTGCGTAGTACACCAAACCTAATCCTTGCTTGAGTCGATAGAGTTGTGCCGGACGATTACTACCATATCGAAACTGACCGTTCAGCTCCTCCAGAAAATCACCTTCTTTGATTCTCTTGCGGAACGCGCTTTTATCGAGTGGACGTCCGAGTATCAATTGGTACATCTGTTGTAGTTCGCTCAATGTAAATTCAGCGGGCAACAAATGCGCTGCTAAGGAGCTGTATTCAACCTTGTTATACAGCCGCTGCAGGGCTACCTCCAGTATCTCAGTATGATCGAAGGCTAAATGCGGTAAAGGCTGATCCTGCGCAATGGGAAACCACTGTACCGCATCAACCGCACTGCCTTGACTCAACTCGACCAGATCAGATGGAATCAAGGCGAAATAGACGAAGGTCGACGACCAACCACGTGGATCTCTAGTCTTACTGCCGAAACCCTGCAATTGCTCCAGATAAGGCGCCTTCACCCCGGTTTTCTCTTTTAACTTCCGTAGTGCGGTTGCTTCAAGGTTCTTATCTTTATGTACGTCAATAAAGCCGCCAGGCAAACTCCATTGCCCCATAAAGGGATGGTCTGCGCGCTTCACCAAGAGAACATGCAAGCGCTCTTCTCGCACCGTAAAGATAACGAGATCAACACTCGTGAGAGGCACCTCATAGTCGTGAATGTTGTAGTTTTTCAGGAATTCTTTTTCAGATTGCTGCTTACTTGCCATTGCCGATAACTCCTATCAAAGAGAGCTGCCATTGTATGCCTTTCTTGGCTATTGGTGCGATTTTGCAACTAAGTTAGGAAAAATAAACAACTAACTTAGTTGAGTTTTGCAAATAAGTATTTTATAGTGCGCTCGACGTCGACAAAATAATAAACAGCAATCAATAAACTAAGAACAAAGACCTCATCATGAAAAAAGAAACTCTCAGCAAACTAATGAGTCTCGCCCTGAGACACAAACCCCAAGAAATTGGCATTCAACTCGATCACCAAGGCTGGACCAGCCTAAGCGATTTGCACAGTGCGATTCAAACTAAACACCCTGAAGTCACAGTGGCAGATATCATGAATGTGGTCGCCACATGCCCGAAACAACGCTTTGCGGTAGACGAAGAAGGGCAAATGATTCGCGCAAACCAGGGCCATAGCATCAAGGTAGATCTGGCACTACCAATCGCTACACCTCCTGAGCGACTGTTTCACGGGACCGCGTCTCGCTTTATAGAATCGATTAGGCGCGATGGTTTACAAGCACGCCAACGACATCACGTACATCTCACAGCATCGCGTGAAACGGCGATGACCGTCGGCGCTCGACGCGGCACGGCCTATCTTCTGCAAATCGACGCCAAACAAATGCATGAGGATGGCTACCATTTCTATCTTTCAGAGAATCAAGTTTGGCTCACAGATGTGGTGCCGGCGAAATACATTATCGAATTAGAAGAACAATAAAAACAATGATGAAATTTAAGAACTACCTTACTCAACAAAAAGAATGGCCGCAAAGTGGCGAACATATTATGGCGCACTTCGATCAAGACACGATCGTCGTATATCAAGCTTATTCAGGGCCAATTGCCGAATACGCCCTCAAACATCAACGCTTTGGCGGCGCATTCAGCTATCAAAGGATGAGCTGGATCAAACCCAATTTCCTGTGGATGATGTACCGCTCCGGATGGGCGCAAAAACAAGGACAAGAATTTGTGTTAGCGATACGATTACGACGTACGTTTTTTGACGAGATCTTATCGAAAGCAGTTGCGTCGAGCTTTGGCGCTGCCAATATGGACGATGAAGCACAATGGAGGACTGCGCTGAGCAATTCTGAGGTACGCTTACAGTGGGATCCCGATCACGATCCCTTCGGCAATTCGTGCACAAGGCGCGCCATTCAGTTAGGGCTACGTGGATCGATGTTGGCGAGATATGGCCAAGAGAAAATTCTGCGCATTGAGGACATCACGGCTTTTGTTCAACAGCAGCGGCGCCAAAGAGATCTCGACCTTAGTCTTCTCGAAACGCCTGCAGAGTCCATCTATATTCCACACCAAACAGTAAGCTAGGGCAACGTGAAAATCACGATCTTGAAATCAGACATCACCAAATTGACCGTGGATGTGATTGTCAACGCGGCTAACTCGTCGTTACTAGGTGGCGGCGGGGTCGATGGTGCGATTCATCGTGCCGCCGGCAAAGCTTTATTGGAGGAATGTCATGCACTACATGGCTGCAAAGCGGGTCAAGCGAAATACACGCAAGCCTATGCATTGCCAGCGAAGTATGTGATCCATACTGTTGGCCCCGTCTGGCAAGGTGGACAGAAAAACGAAGCAGAACTATTACGGAGCTGCTACCAGAACAGCCTAGCCATCGCACGCGATCTTGGGGTGCACAGCATTGCTTTTCCCGCCATCAGTACTGGCGCTTACCGCTATCCTTTAGACGAAGCAACTCGTATTGCCATCTCCTCTGTACAAGAGTTTGCCGCAGAAAGCGGCTCTGTACAGGAGGTTGTGTTTTGTTGTTTCAGCGATGCAGACGAAGCATGTTATCGCACAGCTTACGCAGAACTCACCACTGGGAAAAACGGGCCTTAACAAATCAACCTCAACGAAGGAAGAAAGAAAAAGCGATGAAGGTACTCAACAAACAGGAACTCGCACTGCTCAAAGAACAGCATGATTTCCTTTTCTTCTGGGGACATCAAGAAAAGCATCCTAAAACAGTGACCAAAGCTTGCTTAAGCCAATGGTATCCCGCGAGATTCCAGGTCGATGGTCAAACCTATATCTCAGCTGAACAATACATGATGGCGGCGAAAGCAAAGCTATTCAAAGATCAGTCAGTGTACGACCGCATTTTGCTTGAAACAGAGCAAGGAAAAATTAAAGCGCTAGGTCGTCAGATCAAAGGATTTGACGAAACAATCTGGACGCTGCACCGTCTCGAAATCGTGTGTGAGGCAAATCTGGCAAAGTTTAGTCAAAACCCTGCTCTCAAGAATTTTCTACTCAACACCGGAAACCGAATTCTAGTAGAAGCCAGCCCTGTCGACTTCATCTGGGGTATCGGTCTAAGCCATGATGCGCCCGAGGCGAATAACCCAGATTCTTGGCTGGGAGAAAACCTGCTCGGTTTCTGCCTGATGGAAGTTCGCAGGCGGCTCTCTCAAGCAGAATAACTCTCCAACTAACAGGCATGGAAGTTTAGAGAACAACTATGCCCCTATCTTGCGTGAATCTCGTTTATGTCAAATACGATAAACGGCAGCGCGCCTGCCTATCAAAACAATGATCTGGTTCTGGACCACAAAGCGAATCTAACATGTAAAGGTGACGCTGCGTCATATCAACGTAGCGCCCGCCTTCTATAGATTCCCATCGGCGCATTGCTCTAGCGTCTTGGCGATTCTTCCGAGTGCATCAAGCACTGGCGTGGTCTTACGCCAAATCTCATTCCGGTCTTGAACAGAAATAGCATCGCCCACTTTCTTTCCGGTATCGCCATCACCACTGACACTCTTGATCAATTCTCTCGCGACCAATACAAATTCCAATTGAGACTGCTTAGCAGTTTCCAGACACGCCCCTACTTCAACTTTACCAGCCCGCTTTCCAATCTCCTCAAGCTGGAGAAGTCTTGTCGCCGTGTTCAAATAGAGCCCCGGCGCTTTCTCCGCTACCGTCGAATCAACGATATCTCTGAAGATGCTCCATGAGTCATTCCTCAATGCCCTGATTGCTTCAGCACCGAGATCACGTGGTACTTGTGTGCGATAGCGCTCCATTTCCGCTTGTGGCCCGGTCGCCATAGCGGCGGGTAGTTTCTTCAGTTTTACAAGGTGTTTGAGGTCGTAGAACTTCTGCGCTGCTTGACGTAAGCTCGCCTCTGTTGCCTTGGCCAATAATTTTTCTGGTTCCAAATACATTTCACCAGCAGATCTTCGCAATTCAATTTCGAGAAGTTTATTCGCGATGTAGTAATTCTTTTGCATCGCTTCACGATGCGTATTCAATATTTTCTTTTTCGCCTCGACCAGCTCTTCGATTGCAACAAGTTTCGTCTGCAATTGCTCGATCTCCGAGAAAAACGCTTTTTCGATGTGGTCTAGCTTATCCGATGCGCCAGGCAAGAACATCATCGCTGCGAGTCCGCGCCCGGAATTATAATAAGCGTTAGTGATTTCAAAACTATAAATCAATGCTTGCTGTTCACGTAATTTCTTCCATACTCTCTGGTACAAAATTTGGTTAAGCAAATCAACATGCAAACGATCAATATCCTGGCGGGTTTGTACTTCATTCAGAAAGACCACTGACAGCAAGGACTTATCCTCATTGCCGAGAAAAATCGTACGTTCCACAACACCTTGCGCGAACTCTGGGTAGGCTCGTTTGAGCGTGATATCACGTTCCTTCGAAGGTAAATTGGCGAGATACTTTGGAAGCTGAATACGAAGATCATCAAAATCGAGATTACCAACGAAGACGAAGTAACTTCCATTGAAATCCTTATTCATACCCTCGAAAGTAGAAATAACTTTGTCGACATTCAAAGTTTCAATATCACGAATTGGCGGCAAATAAATGGTTCTGGGGTCATCACGGAAAATCAATCGACGTAATTGATCTGCGATGACTTGATCCGTATTCTGATTCGCCGACATCAGGTTCTGCTTCAAATTCGTCTGACCAATCTTGAATAAACCGACCTCGCGGCTCGAATTGGTGATGCGCTGATAATTAATCTGCAGCAGGTCAAGTACGTTTGCAGTTGCACTCTCGCCATAAATTTGGCGCCCGTGAAAATTCACATTGAGTCCGTAGCTCAGCCCCTTCGAAGCTTGGTATCTCTGCAGCAACCGTGGGGAAATCTGATCAAATCCCATCGTGTCCGTTAGCATCGATGACAAATTAGCAGTCACCACATCTTGATCTGCTACCCATGCCGTTCCACCAGCTTGCTCATGCAGCATAATGACTCGATCGGCCGCCAAGTTGGTCTTTTTCAAAACCACCACCACGCCATTCGACAAGAGCCACTCATAAGCACCGAGCTTGGTATTATAGGTTTCAGAAACAATCGTGCCTGGCCTAGCAGGAGGTGTCTTGATCGGTGACTTTAATCGTTCGCTAGGCTTGTAGTCTGGCAGTGCACCTGTGCTGCTGATTTTGAAAGCGCCCAAGAGTTGACTGAGACTCGGTAGACTTTCTTTCGCATTGGCTGGAACCCAATAGAGGATCTGCGCGTTGCTAGGATCAAGACGCACCTGCTTTGCAAACTGGTTGAGGCCAGACAATTGAATGGCTTGCAAAGCCTTTGTCACCATCTGATATCTTTGTTCAGGTGACCACAATTTCGAACCGTACAAAAAATGGTTAAGTGCTGCTTCTGCGTAAAAGTCAGATCCCAGCTTGTCCCGCTCTCGGTAGGCTTGCTCGTAATGCGTTAGAAAGTCCTGACGCGCATCATCCAACTCTTCGGCCAAGAAACCTTTATCTATGACTTGCTGTATGGTCAGGTTCGCTTTCTCAATCGCATTGACCGCATTACTATCGAGCTTAAGATAAAGGTTCACCGCTTCAAAGTCATTAACCCATTCAATTTCATTTAAGAGAGCAGTCTTATAAACCACGCCACCGTGCAAACGCTGATTCATTAATTTGAAGTAAATCCGACGTGTCCATTCCTTCTCTAAATCACGGTTATTTCGTGAGATCTGCAAGGTGCGAATCGAGAACGGAATTTGTATCTCATGATTCATTTGCTCGGGATCCGATATCACCTTGAGCTCAGCTTTCTCATGAACTGGGAGATCTGAAGGAGGACGTTGATAAGGATGTTCAGAGCGCGCAATTGAAGAAAATTGTGCTTCTATCTGACGCAGAACAGCAGCCGCGTCGATATTGCCAACCACCACTACAGCCATACGATTTGCACGGTAGTGTTGATCGTAAAGTTTTTGCAGCATCGGTGCGGTGAAGGTGCGACGAATCTCCTTGACGCCTATCGGCATACGGTGAGCATGCGGGGTTCCACGCAGTTGGAAATCCAGCATCGCTTCCGAGCTGCGGTAAGAGTAATTTTCTCGAAGTTGTTGTTCTTGATCAATGATGCTCATTTCACCTTCAACATCTTTGCTCAAAAAGCGCGCGCCACCCGCCATCGCCGCGAGCCCCTGCAGGGCCATCTTGACTTGTTGATCTTTGTTGCTAGGCAAAGACAAGGTGTACACCGTTTTCTCATGATGCGTGGTGCCATTCAAATTTTCACCAATCTTGAGCCCTAAGCGACCAAACATAGGAACCAAAGAATCGGACTTAAACTGCTGACTATTGCGAAACACCAAGTGCTCAATAAAATGTGCTGCGCCACGTTCCGATTCAGCTTCATCGATAGAACCGTATTTCACGGCCAACCGTATTTCGACTTGATTCTTCGGTACAGCATTACTTTTGATGTAGTAGCTGAGGCCGTTACTTAGCTTGCCGATCTTGATGCTAGGATCAGTCGTAATGGGAGTAATCGGTGCATCAGCTTGCTCCGCCTGAACTGTTTGCACTGGCCATATCGCTAGGCCAAGAGTCAGGAAAAGGAAAGGAAACAGAAAAAGGCCCGCAATGAGCGAGCCTCTTGAGAGGTGGGTGGATTGAGTCATCATCAAAAAATGTAAAATAGTTAATTCACATTTTACATCGCTTTGATGAATTAGCTCAATTGATGTAGGTAGATCAGTGCTCTCAAAACTGCGTTGAAATCCCATTACTCTTCATAGCGCTAAAACTACTCCACATGTGTGAGTCAAACGGGTCTCGCAGGTTTTCAATGAGTTCCAACTGCTTGTTCGAAAGCATAAAAAAAACCCTCCAAACATCGACAGATCGACGGATGGAGGGCAACCTTAAGCGTACTTTTGGGTACGTTTGAACAAGCTCTAATTGATTAGCGTGGCAATACGCTTTCGCCCATCAAGAATGCATCCACCTCACGGGCGCATTGGCGGCCTTCGCGGATCGCCCATACCACCAGAGATTGACCGCGACGCATGTCGCCAGCAGCGAACACTTTGTCGACATTGGTTTTGTAGCAGCCTTCACCTTCGGTGCTCGCGCGCGCATTGCCACGCGCGTCTTTATCAACGCCGAATGCATCTAAGACTTGGCCGACGGGAGAAACAAAACCCATCGCCAACAAGACCAAGTCCGCTTTGACTTCGAACTCGGAGTCCGGTACTTCAGTCATTTTTCCGTCTTTCCATTCAAGGCGGCAGGCAATCAGTTTTTCGACTTTACCGCCCTTGCCTTCCAAACGTTTGGTGGCCACAGCCCAGTCACGTTCACAGCCTTCTTCATGCGAAGACGATGTACGTAATTTCGTCGGCCAATACGGCCATACCAGCGGTTTGTTTTCTTGCTCTGGTGGTTGTGGCATCAGTTCGAATTGTGTGACTGACTTTGCGCCATGACGATTCGAAGTTCCAACACAATCGGAACCCGTATCGCCACCACCGATCACGACCACGTGCTTGCCTGCTGCACTGATTTGATCTTTGTACTTGTCTCCTGCATTCACCTTATTTTGCACTGGCAAGAATTCCATTGCGAAGTGCACCCCTTTGAGTTCGCGACCCGGTACAGGTAGATCACGCGGCACTTCTGCGCCCCCTGCAACGACCACGGCATCAAATTCTTTTTTCAATTGATCCGGCGAGATTGTCTCTTTCGACCAATTCGTAATATTGCTTGGAAAGTCTTTACCCACCAAGACGCCAGTACGGAAGGTCACGCCTTCTGCCTGCATTTGTTCAACACGGCGATCGATATGCGATTTTTCCATTTTGAAATCGGGAATCCCATAGCGCAGTAAGCCACCAACGCGATCATTTTTTTCAAAGACGGTCACATCATGACCAGCGCGCGCCAACTGTTGTGCTGCGGCCAAACCTGCAGGGCCCGAGCCGACAATCGCCACCTTCTTACCCGTTTTGTGCTCTGGAATTTGTGGTGTGACCCAACCGTTTTCCCATCCTTTATCGATGATGAAATGCTCAATCGATTTAATCCCGACTGGCAATTCATGCACACCCAAGGTACAAGCAGATTCGCAAGGTGCTGGACAAATACGTCCGGTAAATTCTGGGAAGTTATTCGTCGAATGTAAGACCGCCAAGGCTTGTTGATAATTGCCGTGATAGGTTAGATCATTCCAATCAGGGATGATGTTGTTAATCGGGCAGCCGTTATTACAAAACGGAATGCCGCAATCCATACAACGCGCCGCTTGTTGGGTCGCCTGCTTCTCATCCAAATGCAAAACAAATTCTTTGTAATGCTTCAAACGCGCCTTCGGCGCTTCGCTCGCTTCTTGCAAGCGCTGGTATTCCATAAAACCGGTTACTTTTCCCATGATCTAACCTCAGTATTTTGTGTGGGCTCTTGCCCTAAAATCTTTTTGAAACTCAGAAAACAGCGAACTAAAATTCAACGGCAAGTCTATTTCTCCGTCGCTCCTGCGGAGGCAGGAGCCCAATGTCGTACCTTGATTAACGAGAGCCACTGGATTCCCGCCTTCGAGGGAATGACAAATCAACATATCGTCGCCACTTTGATTTTCCTGCCTACTCAAACTTCAACAGAGTTCTGCATCAGCTTTAAGCCGCTTTTTCCAACTTCACTGCAGCTTGCTCCGCTCCATACATTTCTGCCAAAGCGCGCTTGTATTCGTTCGGGAATACTTTGACGAACTTGGCACGGCTACGGGCCCAATCGTCTAACAAATTACGAGCACGGGTGCTGCCAGTATGTTTGAAGTGACGTTCGATCAAGCCGCGCAAAATTGCTTCATCGGTTTGACGCTCGCCGCCGCGGGTCGCGCTATGCCATAACGATTTATCGACGTTCTTTTCTTGTTCATCGCCAGCGATGACACGATCCAAACTCACCATCGCGGTATTGCATTTCGCTTCGAATTCACCGTCTGGGTCATACACGTAGGCGATACCACCGGACATACCTGCCGCGAAATTGCGACCGGTGTTGCCGAGTACGATCACAGTGCCACCTGTCATGTATTCACAACCGTGGTCTCCAGTGCCCTCAACAATTGCGATCGCGCCAGAGTTACGCACTGCAAAACGCTCACCGGCCACGCCATTAATGAACGCTTCGCCAGCGATCGCACCGTACATCACGGTGTTGCCACAAATGATGTTATCGACAGCCCAACCACGGAATTCGGTATTCGGGCGAATGATGATACGGCCACCAGACAAACCTTTACCGACGTAGTCATTCCCTTCTCCGACCAAATCCAAAGTCACACCACGTGCCAAGAAAGCGCCTACCGATTGCCCCGCTGTCCCTTGCAATTGCACGTGGATGGTGTCGTCCGGCAAGCCAGCGTGACCATAACGTTTCGCGACTTCGCCAGACAACATCGCACCCACAGTACGATTCAAATTCTTCACTGGCTGGATAAAGGAAACTTTCTCACCGGTTTCCAAAGCCAACTTCGCTTGCATGATCAACTTATTGTCGAGTGCTTTGTCGAGGCCGTGATCTTGTCCATCCACATGACGCGTTGCTGTATCTTCGCTCGTTTCTACTTGATGGAAGATGCGTGTGAAATCCAAACCTTTCGCTTTCCAATGGCTGATGGCTTTGGACTTATCCAGCAAATCTACACGACCGATCAATTCATCAAAGGTGCGGATACCCAATTGCGCCATAATTTGACGCGCTTCTTCGGCGACGAAGAAGAAGTAATTCACGACATGTTCAGGCTTACCAGAAAATTTCTTACGCAATTCTGGATCTTGAGTTGCCACACCAACTGGGCAGGTATTCAAATGGCACTTACGCATCATGATGCAACCTTCGACCACCAAAGGTGCGGTCGCGAAACCAACCTCATCAGCACCGAGCATGGCGGCGATCACAACGTCGCGCCCTGTTTTCATTTGACCGTCTGCTTGAACACGAACACGACCACGCAAACCATTCAAGACCAAGGTCTGCTGCGCTTCCGACAAACCGAGTTCCCATGGCGTACCGGCATGCTTAATCGAGGACAAAGGCGACGCACCTGTACCACCGTCATGACCTGCGATCACGATATGATCAGACTTCGCTTTTGCAACACCCGCGGCAATCGTGCCCACACCGACTTCCGATACCAATTTCACGGAGATCGACGCGCTTGGATTGACGTTTTTCAAATCGTGAATCAATTGCGCCAAATCTTCGATCGAGTAAATATCATGATGTGGTGGCGGCGAGATCAAGCCAACGCCTGGCACAGAGAAACGTAATTTCGCGATGTATTCAGACACCTTATGACCTGGTAACTGACCACCTTCACCTGGTTTCGCACCTTGCGCCATCTTGATCTGGATTTGATCAGCGGAGGTCAAGTATTCAGCAGTCACACCGAAACGACCTGAAGCCACTTGTTTAATGCGGGAACGCAGCGAGTCACCGTCTTGCAAAGGAATATCGACTTCGACTTGTTCCTTGCCAATCACGGAGGCCAAAGTTGCGCCTTGTTTGATCGGGATACCTTTCAATTCTTGTGTATAACGCGCTGGATCTTCACCGCCTTCGCCGGTGTTCGACTTACCACCGATACGGTTCATCGCGATCGCTAAAGTGGCATGTGCTTCGGTACTGATCGAGCCCAGCGACATCGCACCTGTAGCAAAGCGTTTGACGATCTCTTTTGCAGGTTCGACCTGCTCCAAAGGAATCGCTTTGCTTGGATCAATCTTGAATTCAAACAAGCCACGCAGAGTCATGTGACGTTTGGATTGATCGTTAATCAGTTGTGCGTACTCTTTATACGTGTTGAAGTTATTCGAGCGCGTGGAATGCTGCAACTTGGCGATTGAATCGGGTGTCCACATATGGTCTTCACCACGTACGCGGAAAGCATATTCACCGCCAGCATCCAAAGCATTCGCCAACACAGGGTCTTTACCAAAAGCCAGCTTATGCAAGCGCAACGCTTCCTCTGCCACTTCAAATACGCCGATGCCTTCAACGTTCGATGCCGTGCCACGGAAATATTTGTCGACCAAGGATTTATTCAAACCAACGGCTTCGAAAATCTGTGCACCACAGTAAGACATGTAGGTAGAGATACCCATTTTCGACATGACTTTATGCAAGCCTTTGCCGATCGCTTTGGTGTAGTTGTAAATGGCTTTTTCAGCGTCGACATCTTTCAACTGCAAAGTTGGATCATTCACCATTGCGGCCAAGGTTTCCATCGCCAAGTAAGGATGAACCGCTTCGGCACCGTAACCCGCCAACAAGGCAAAATGATGTGTCTCGCGTGCCGAGCCTGTCTCAACCACTAAACCTGTAGTGGTACGCAAGCCCTTGCTGACCAAGTGTTGATGCACAGTTGAGGTTGCCAATAAGGCTGGGATAGCGACATGATCCGCATCCATCTTGCGATCCGTAATGATCATGATGTTGTGGCCAGACTTGACCGCATCCACCACTTCGGCGCAGATGGAAGCTAAGCGCGCTTCAATACCATCTTTACCCCACGCGACTGGATAGCAGATATCGAGTTCATAGGATTTGAACTTGCCACCAGTGTTCGCACTGATGTTACGCAGCTTAGCGATATCATCAAAGTTCAAGATCGGTTGCGACACTTCCAAACGCATCGGTGGATTGATGTTATTGGTGTCGAGCAGATTTGGCTTTGGCCCAATGAAGGACACCAAGGACATCACCATCGCTTCACGAATAGGATCGATCGGTGGATTCGTCACCTGCGCGAACAATTGCTTGAAGTAGTTATACAAAGGTTTGAGCTTGTTCGACATCACCGCCAAAGAAGCATCGTTACCCATAGAACCGATCGCTTCTTCGCCACTACCTGCCATTGGCTCCATCAAGAATTTAATATCTTCTTGGGTATAACCGAATGCTTGCTGGCGATCGAGCAAACTTGCCTTTGCGGCTTCTTCCTTCACCTCACCTTTTAAGGCGCTGAGTTTGATACGCACCGAGTTAATCCATTGTTTGTATGGCTTAGCGTTGGCGTAAGTATCTTTGATTTCTTTGTCGTCGATGATGCGACCGGCTTCGAGGTCGATCAAGAACATCTTGCCTGGCTGCAGACGCCATTTCTTGATGATGCGCGCTTCTGGGATCGGCAACACACCAGATTCCGAAGCCATCACCACCAAATCATCGTCGGTAATGATGTAACGCGCTGGACGCAAGCCATTACGATCCAAAGTACCACCAATTTGACGACCATCGGTAAACGCCATCGCTGCTGGGCCATCCCATGGCTCCATCATGGCCGCGTGGTATTCATAGAAGGCACGACGATTGTCATCCATCATGGTGTGGTTTTCCCACGCTTCAGGAATCATCATCATCATCGCTTGCGCGATGGGGTAACCTGCCATCACTAACAGTTCGAGTGCGTTATCGAAACTCGCGGTGTCAGATTGGCCTTCAAAAATCAAAGGATAAAGTTTTTGGAGATCGTCGCCGAGCACTGCCGACTTCATCACACCTTCGCGGGCACGCATCCAGTTGAAGTTACCTTTAACGGTATTGATTTCACCATTGTGCGCAATCATGCGGTAGGGGTGAGCCAGTGGCCATTCTGGGAAGGTATTGGTGGAGAAACGTTGATGCACCAAGGCCAAGGCCGATACGCAACGCGCATCTTGCAAGTCTTTGTAGTAGACACCGACCTGATCAGCCAACAGCAAACCTTTGTAGACAATCGTCCGCGCCGACATCGATGGTACGAAATACTCTTTGCCATGCAAGAGCTTCAAAGCTTCAATCGCATGCACGGCCGATTTACGAATCACATACAACTTACGTTCCAAAGCATCAGTCACCATGATGTCTGGGCCGCGGCCGATGAAGATCTGACGAATCACTGGCTCTTTTTCACGCACTGTCGGCGACATCGGCATGTCGCGATCGACCGGTACATCACGCCAGCCCAACACCACTTGCCCTTCGGCACGCACCGCACGTTCAATCTCTTGTTCGCAAGCCAAACGCGAAGCATGTTCCTTCGGCAGGAAGATCATGCCAACGCCATATTCGCCAGGTGGTGGCAAATCGACGCCCTGCTTCGCCATTTCCTCACGGTAAAATTGATCTGGGATTTGAATCAAGACACCCGCACCATCGCCCATCAAAGCATCGGCACCGACCGCACCGCGGTGATCCAAATTCTTCAGAATCAACAAGCCTTGTTCAATGATGGCATGCGATTTCTTACCTTTAATATGAGCAACAAAACCGACACCGCAGGCGTCTTTTTCATTACTTGGGTCGTATAAACCTTGTGCGTGCATACTTTCCTCACTTAAGCCTAAGCCGTGGGACTACCGGCTATTTCGCAGAAACTCCCAAATAAAGTTTTGAGAAACTGCAAATCAACATTAAAAAATCAAACTTGGGCTCAAGAATAGTGCAGTGCAATAGGAAAAACAACAAGAAAAAATAGGGTCAGAGCGTTTAAAAAGTGGTCTTAAAACGGCATATTATTTAAAAGGGACAGTGTCCATTTACGCAGGTATTTTATGCAGAGTGAAAACTTGCATTCAAGCCTTTCAGTAGCATGGTATGAGGGATCGAAGTGGTTTGTTAGAGTTTTACTTAGACTTGTACAACGCTATCAAAAAAACTCGAGTGTAGCGTTCAAAAAGAGGAATCCCCCTTCAGCCTGCACGACC
Organism: Undibacterium cyanobacteriorum; assembly: GCF_031326225.1. Lineage (GTDB taxonomy): Bacteria > Pseudomonadota > Gammaproteobacteria > Burkholderiales > Burkholderiaceae_D > Undibacterium > Undibacterium cyanobacteriorum. The sequence goes on from NZ_CP133720.1 coordinate 4,049,672, forward strand.
TCACATCAAGAAATTGAAGCTACCATCATTATCAATAAGCTCACTATTTATCGAAAAACGCATGTAGTATTGTTAATTTTAAACGCTCAACGCGACCGCATTTCAAGTACGAGCGAATGCGCCACTTTCGCCGAAACAAGTAAATAGAAAAATTAAGAGACCCCACGATGCAAAGATCAATCGCCCTCAGCTTTGCTTTTGTAATGTGCGCCTTCACCGGTTGCGATGCGAAACAATCGTCACAAGACACGCTCTATAGCGGTGACTATTTCTATAATTTCGAAAATGCGATCTTCACACAAGATGGACAGGAAGAAGAATGGTGTGTCAGCGGCCTCTCTTTGGCGAAAGCAGAGCGGCAAGGTGAAAACGGCCAAGATCCATGGGGCACGACCCATCTCGTACTACGTGGCAAACTTGGCCCATTAGGCAGTTATGGCGGCCTTGGACGATGTAAGCGAATTCTCGAGGTCACCGAGATTATCGAAATTAGCAATATGCGCGGCCCTGATGGTTGAGCGCTACCCAACTTATCCACACTCATATGCAAACACCATTCTTCGAACAAACACAATCCGCGAGAAACATACTTCTAGTTGGTGCAGGCGGTGGCTTTGACATTGTCAGCGGCATCGCCTTGTATTCTCATTTCCGTCAGCAGGGAAAAAGCTTAGTTTTGGCCAACCTTTCCTTTAGCGCGCTCGATTTTTCTGGAAGCGAGGAAGTATGCCCTGGGACGTTTCGAATCAGTCGTCAATCCGATGACTTACCGTATTTCCCCGAAAAATATATCCTCGACTGGATTGCGGACGCAGGACATGAATGTCCGCCGATGTACGGATTCTCAGACCAAATAGGTGTGCGACCGCTCGCTGCTGGATATACACATATCATCGAACAACATCACATCGATACCATTATTTTGGTTGATGGAGGTACAGACAGTTTGATGTTTGGCGATGAAGTTCGGGTTGGTACCATCATTGAAGATGCGTGCTCTATCGTGGCCGCGAATCTGGTCATGCCCAATCATGCTTATTTGGCCGCTATCGGCTTTGGAGTAGAACATGATTTCAATCACCATGCCTGCTTGGAAAATATCGCAACGCTCAGCCGCAGCGGTAGTTTTTTGGGTTCAATCGCACTGACCAACGACATGCAGGAAGGAAAAGACTTCGTATCCTTAGTCGAATACTTAAATCAAAAAATGCCTTTGCACCGCAGTATCGTCAACAACTCAATTGCTAGCGCGGTGATTGGCAGCTTTGGTGACCAACACTTCACGCAGCGCACCAAAGGTAGTACGCAATTTGTGAGCCCATTCATGAGCCTGTACTGGTTCTTCAATTTAAAAGGGATTCATGAGCACCTTCAATTTGCGCGCGACATCATCAACACGGAAACGAAAGGCGACATCGTCGAGGTCTATCAACGCCATCGGTCAACAACACCAAGACGCCCCGACGCGAAGATTCCATTGACTTGATGCAGCACACGATCCCCGTTAATGTCGATAACAAATAAACTGAAAACTGTTTGACGATTGAACTGACTTTACCACTCATCAAGTCACTACAAGAATTCACTCGATTCTCAACTAAAGACAAACCACAGCAATTTTGAGATCCCTACAAACCATGCGAAAACTGTACCTCCAAGCCTTCATCCTCGGCATCACAATCATCAATCCACTCTCTGCTGAAGCTGCAACCGAAGCCTTAAGCGCATGGGAGAAGTGGCTCGCACGACCCAGCGCTGACGCGGCTCAGCAGGTTCGAGAGATAGCGTATGGGTCCAATTCACGTCAAGCAATTGATCCAGACATGCGCCTCACACGCGACCTCAAACTTTTAGAAAAGAGATTGTCGCAAAAAAAAAGGGCGCTTTGGAGATCGCTATTCGCTTGACGGCAAGCACAGAACCTGGCGATGTATTGGAAAGTCTGTATGAGATGTTGGGGCGCGCAGCGGCATCGAGGCCGCGTCATTTTCTGCAGGCGCTTCTGCAGGAAAATCAAGGGCGTAGCTGCCTAGGCGTTAACTTTCTTGGTGAGCGATTTGTCGATGATTTCAAGGCACAAAAGGCCGAGATTGCTAGACGCAAAAGCAAACTACGAGATGTCAAAGCGCCTCATCTCAAAGATATCCGTGATCTTTGTTTGAAAACACTGGGATGACTACTTCCAAAGCTTACGTCACACTTAAAACCTATGATTCAACATCCTGTAGCTTCCATAGTCGCAATTGCTGTCAACTAAAGCTGTCAACTAAACACCAGCTGAAGCATTAATTCCCGATTAGGCGACGAATTCGAACACCCAACTTCATTCCAGATCAACGTCACTCTTCCTTGAGGACCTCCATCATGCCGCTCAGTGCGACCTACTTTTTTTCAGCATCGACGAAGCCCAAATTTTTCGGCACTTGCCTCTATGCGCTGATCACTGCAAGCATTTTATCGCTCTGCGCATGTTCCAAAGCGGAATTGGGCGGAGCACAGACGAGCAAAGACCCCTCAGCAACCAAGACATCAAGTAATCACTTCTTAGCCTACCAACATCAAGTGAGATTAGAGCTCGAAGCGGAACGCATCGGCACGGTCAGCGCGCAATTGGAGAAAGTTTGTGCCGCCGCTGTCAATGAACATTGCGAACTGCTAGAGTCTCAGTTGAACACAGGACATGGCAGTAGCGCGAACTTGAAATTTCGAGCAAGTCGCGCAGGCATTAAATCTATCCTGTTAGAGTTAGAAAAACTTGGCAAAGTCATCGATCAATCAACGACGGCAGAAGATCTCGCAGGACCGATCGGTGATACTAAAAAGAAGCAGGAACTCTTGACCGACTACCGCCAACGCCTCGAAGCTTTACGAGAGCGTGCCAAGAATGATGTGGATGCGCTCATCAAGGTCAACAAAGAACTCGCACAGGTGCAAAGTGATTTAGAGGCCTTGAACGGAAAATATGCGCAACTGCAACAGCGCGTCGATACTGAAATACTCTATGTCCGTTTGTCGAGTATCGAACAGTCCTCGTTCTCGGCCCCCTTGAAGAATGCCTTGCACGATTTTTCCAGCAACTTAGCGCAAGGGTCCGCCTCAGCCATTACAGGATTTGCTTACCTCTTACCTTGGTCGATTTTACTGAGCCTCTGTTTCATCGTAATACGTAAAGTCTGGCGCTGGCGTAAAGATAAAAAAGTGCCAATGAAGTAATAAGCGTAGGTTTGGTGATATTTTGGCGCAAGCTACATGCCTAACCGAATATGGAAGTCAGTCTGCGCAATAAATTTTCTCAATTACCAAGGTGTTTTTACTATGCCACAATCGTCTTATGAATCTCACGCAGGAAAGTTCATAGAACTGCGCAGCGTATCGTCGATTGGCGTGGAAACTTTACAAAGTTGGTCCGATCGTCTAACAAGCCCAGCACGAATTCTCGACATTGGTTGCGGCTCCGGAAAACCACTCGGCATAACTCTCGCAGGACGCGGTCATCTACTCTTCGGGATTGATTGCTCCGCAACCCTTGCCAAACTCTATGAACAGACCGTCCCCAAATCACGCGTTGAATGCGCAAACTTTCTCAAGTCAGATTGCTTCCACTTGAAATTTGATGCAACGATCGCGATTGGTGTGATCTTCCTGCTCACGTCCGAGCAACAACAAGAAATGATTCGGAAGATTGCTAGCTGTCTTGCCCCCAAGGGGCATGTTCTCTTCACTGCTCCGACTCAAGTCCATCAATGGAAAGATGTAATAACAGGCAGCATTTCGACTTCCTTAGGCCGAGAACAATATCTGAAAATCGGCATTGAGTCCGGTCTACGCTTAGTCGATGAATACCAAGATGAGGGGGGCAACCATTACTATGCGATGCTAAAGTGCTAGAACCGCCAACTCGAACTCAATTATTTTGGTTGGCGATGAACGACATCCAAAAACCGCACTCACGATTCGATTAGGGCGCTGAAGTACTAGCAATCCCATGCTGCTCCAACCACTGATACGCCGCAGCCAAATCCAGACTACGTTCATACGGAACCAGCTGTTGCGCTCTTTGCGATAAGGTCTCCACCAAACGCACATGCAGCTCTGATGGCAATAATCCGGTGAAGGCCACCATGCCATGTTTGACGCCGACTTCAAAGAAGTGCCACCACGCTTCGATTGCCTCTGGTGTCGCGCCGGCCCATTGCCGCGCATCACTCAACAATCCCCAAGGCTTGCCTCCGTGCTCCTCCCATAGTGGTAATGAAGCCTGCAGTAGTTGACGTGCTGTGATGTCGTTCCACACATCAAAATACTCGACGAAAAATACATCGCCCTGCCATTGAATCTTAAACTCACCGTGAGGTTTTGGTATGAATCGCATGGATCTTGGCTCCTGAAGATAAGACCATCATAGCCAACTCAGGTAAGTGCGACAAGCTCACTCACTGCCCCTGTCGTTTCTGCACGAATGCAGCCCATATCGATGGGCGGGAACCCAAACAACTTATCGCGTCGTGCTGCAAATATGGAAGCGGACTAAGTCTCGAGCTCGGCAGAAGAACTGCTTGGTAATGCGGGCGTCACTTGCGGAATAGAGTCGTGATGCCAGTCCTCGCCAAACAATTCCATAGGATGTGCAGTCCGATCCGCGCCGTTACCGCAGGCCAAAGAATCACTTGGACAATAGCGATCACACCCCCAACATAGGCGCTCAGGATGGGATGGATGCAAAGGAAATTTTTTGGCGACTGTCATTCCCTTACTCTGGCACGAGGGAGCCGCAAATGAAACGAAAGTCGGGAGCGAACGATGTATTTTTTGATGCAGCACAAGAAAAATACATCGCGGTGAAGCACTTCTCTCGACTTTTTGCGCGGGTACAGAACAATCGCATTTCATCCTCAAAAAGACTGCTCCCCGTACATAGGCTATGGCTTGAAAACCAGTTTTTATATCGCCAGCTTGAAAGCTGTACTGCAGCGTTTCGCCCCTATTTCGACCACACTCAGTTGGCGCGATCGTTGGCGGGCTAGCCTCGGCGCGCTCTGTGGACTGATGAGTGCGAGTTGGATAAGTTATCTGCTGTTTGGCCACGCCAGTATGCCCTTACTGATCGCCCCAATGGGCGCGAGTGCAGCATTAATTTTTATCCTCCCCTCGTCACCGTTGGCGCAACCTTGGGCCGTGGTATTCGGCAATAGCATTTCAGCCTTGGTGGGGGTTGCCTGCATCCACCTGTTTCAAGCGCATGCCGCCGTCGCCGCACTGGCGGTCACGCTGGCCATCCTCGCCATGTTCATCACACATAGCCTACATCCGCCTGGCGGCGCGATTGCGTTGCTGGCGGTCTTGGGCGATAGCAACATCAGTAGCCTCTCTTGGCACTATGCGCTCGCCCCCGTGGCGCTGCAATCACTGTGTTTAGTCGTCTGCGCACTCGCGTATCACAAGTTGCATACGATTTCCTATCCGCATACCGATTCCAAACAAAGCAATCTTCATCGTACTGGCGACCAAGTCATCAGCGCCAGGCTTGGTGTCAGCGATGCGGACCTTGATGCCGTGCTCGAACAACAAGGCACCATGCTCGATATCACGCGTGCCGATTTACAGTCACTCATCAGTCAAGTGGAAATTCAAGTACACCAGCGCCACCACGGCACAATCCGGTGTAAGGATATTATGTCGCAGCATCTCGTCACCGTCGAATTTGAAACTTCCTTGGAGCAGTGTTGGCAGCTCCTGCGCACACACAAAATTGGTAGTCTTCCCGTGGTCACCGCCGAGCAAAACATCATCGGCGTCATCAGTCTCATTGATTTCTTGAAGCATGCAGGGCTCGATGTCTATCACGATTTCGATCTGCGCCTACGACAGGTTTTGGACCAGGCTCGCGCCTTGAGTGGCAGCGAGGTGTCAGTTGCTGGCCATATTATGAGTGGACAACCGATCACCGCCTCAAGCGAAAGTAATATCTTAGAACTGGTGCCGCTTTTCAGCGATCACGGGCTTCACTCGGTACCCATCGTGGACGCATCCAAACGTCTGTGTGGGATCGTCACTCAATCTGACCTGATCGCAGCCTTGTATCAACTGCAGATCAGCGCACTGAGGACGCATTGAGAACCCACAAGGATTACATCCTTGCTTTACCGTGCATAACGCCGCATAAACATGTTCCCCACAACTAAGACTTAAGCGAGCAAGTGCTATCACCAAAACGCACCTAATCTTGCTTAAATCCTGCTCGAAACGCGACGCATTCTGGCTTAAGATGACGACTTGATATATTAAGGATCATTTAAAAATTATCAGTCTTCCCTTAAGTCATTTATGTTTTCTGCCCTCACCAAACTCATACACCGATACGCCACGCAGCTGCGCCGCCAAATTCCACTCGCTCGCAGCACCTATTTCCTGCTGTTGATCATTGGCCACGCCTCTGCACAAGCACCCAGTGAGGAAATCGGACGGCAAACGATAGAGCGGCGTGGTACACCGATGGCGATGCAAGATTTTGATCCCTACGCCAATCAACGATTTAATCCATGGTTCGATCGGGGAAGTTGGCATGGCTTCCTTTTGCCAGAGTCCGTCGAAGATCGTGGCGGCTTTAACGGCCCCATGATCGTCGCCGAAGAATACGGTGTGTTTCTCGCTCGAGCCTTTGATGTGATCGATGTTTTCGATGTAACGCAGCAACGTATGCTGACGAAAGCCGATGCCCAGTGGCAGATCCGTGCCGAGGGCGGCAGTCTACACCAAAATCTACGCTGGCCAGATTTAAGTCTGGGCTTGGAGTTGCGCTTCGTATCCAGTCATACGGCCTTGATACAAATCCGCGTTCACAACCACACACAAAATAGGCGAACGATTCAACTACGCTGGCATGGTAGTTTGCTCGATCAATGGCAAACACAAGACAGCGCGAAAGCAGAGAAGAAAGTCCAGATCGCTCGATTCGACGCTAAGTTTCCTCATTGGTCACGCACTTTACGCGCCGATGCGTACGCGCTTTATGTGGACCTCGGACGCGTTCGCGCCCCGAGCGAATTAATGATCTCTGGCAGCGGCAGTTATTGGATCACGCGTCAACTGCCAAGCCAAACCCACATACAAGGCTTGTCATACACCAGCACTAGCGATGACATTCAAGTTCCTCCTGATGGCGATTTCACGACCTACACGGCCCATCATTACGCGCTTGATCAGCAAGATCGTCAGCAAGCCGAGTCCAGTGTGAAAAGCAGCATGGCGCACGTACAAAATCAATGGCGTGCAGCGGAACAATCGTGGCACGCACGATCACAAAGCGCGCGTTCTGCACTACAAAAAAAGGCTATGGAAACCTTAGTCAATAACTGGCGTCGCCCCGCTGGAGCTCTGCGCTTTGACGGTGTGGTGCCGTCGACCACATCGCGCTGGTTTAATTGCATGTGGGCGTGGGATAGTTTTAAACAAGCCTACGCACTGAGCGACTTCGATCCCAATCTCGCAAAACAACAAATGCGTTTGATGTTATCGGTGCAAATTAGCGCTCAAGATCCGATTCGGCCGCAAGATGCAGGCATGATCATCGACGATGTCTGCTATAACCAAGATCCGATTCGCGGCGGGGATGGCTATAACTGGAATGAACGCAACACCAAACCTCCACTGGCAAGTTGGGCCAGTTGGAAGATCTATCAAACTACACGTGATCGAGCTTGGTTAAAAGAGGTGTATCCCAAGCTGAAAGCTTTCCATCAATGGTGGTACACACATCGCGACACTAACAAAAATGGTCTAGTCGAATTCGGCGCAACACGCCACCCTGAGCATAATGACGAGAACGGTGCCCTGAAATTTTTTATCAAAAGTGATGCCCCATCTTGGAATCAGCGCTGCGAAAAAAGTGCTTCATTGGGATTAGTCTGCTACAGCATTGAACTCTACCGACAAGCACAAAAAGAAGGCCTCGCACCGATCGCGCCAGCACAAGAAGCGACTGGTTATGAGTCGGGCATGGATAACGCTGCGCGCTTTGGATTTATCGAAGACAATCAACTCGCAGACTACGCAAAATTACACCATGGCGGTGACCTCAAAGCGGCACGCCAAGATTGGCAAGTCGATTTCTTTGAGAATCGCGCGACATCGAGTCATGGAAACGACGGCATACACGGCAAACAAGGCGAGTTACTCGGGTACTCGATGAATCAAGAATCCGTCGACCTCAACGCCTTTCTGTATGCAGATAAACTCTACCTCGCCAAGATGGCACAAGTGCTGGGTCTGCAAAGTGATGCAAGACAGTGGCGACAACAAGCACGCTCACTCAAACAGAAAATCAATCAATGTTTTTTCGATGCAAGCACTGGTTATTTTTACGATAGAAAGATTCTGTCGCAGCAAGCAGATGCAACAGCATGTGGTGGCGGTCTTTTGCTGACACAACGTGGACGCGGTAGCGAAGCCTTTGCTGTTCTGTGGGCTGGTGCCGCCACGCCGCAACATGCGCGACGCACCATGCAGCACTGGCTAGCGCCACAGGAGTTCGCCAGCTATCTCGCCTTCCCTACCGCAGCCTTGAGCAATCCGGCCTTTCATCCCACCAGCTATTGGCGTGGACGCGTGTGGTTAGACCAAGTCTACTTCGCCCTCAAAGGCATGCAACACTATGGTGAAGGAAATGCCGCACGTCGCATTGCACAGCAAGTCATAGACCGCGCGGTTGGCGTGACGCAAATCGCACCATTCCGAGAGAACTACCATCCGCTGACCGGCGAGGGACAAGGGCCAGCCAATTTCAGTTGGACTGCAGCGCACTTTTGGATGATAGAGCGCGAGTTGCTACAGCACTTAGAGAGCAATTAAGAGCAAAGCAAAGGCGCCGCTGAGCGGACGCACAGCCACTCGAGTTTCGAGTACACTGCAGTGCTTATTCTTTTGAATAGACAATTCTATTCAGCTCAAATCCGACTCAAGAATGATTCTCTATGCGACTTGAACGTCTGTGCTTCCTGATCGTCACCGGCATCGCCACCTTTGGTGCCCTTATCCATTGGATCGCACCTTGGGTTGGTCTCGATTGGTATCGTTTTTTAACCTCACCGCAATGGGTGGTGAACTCAGTACGCCAGGGTACTTGGTATGCTCCAGTCGGTGCCGTGGTGGTTGGTGCTTTGATGCAAGCCTGTGGCGTGTTCGCGCTTTCGGCGACGGGGCTGTTACCAAGACTCTATCTACTGCGTACCGCACTCTGCTTTATCGCCTGCTTGTGCACCGTGAGAGGCCTGTTGATTTTTCCCTTATTGTGGATGGTACCCAAACAGCTCACGGCGTTCGATATCACCGCTTCCTTGGTATGGCTCACCGCGGGGTTTTGTATGGGCTTGGGAACCTTATTGCGCTGGCCTGCTTTACGTCCCCCGGCGCTCGCCTAACGCGATTCAAATTCGACGAAGAAAATAGTACCGCCTTCAGGGTTAGGCCCAAAGCCTATCGTACCATCCATTTTTTCAACCATCTCTTTGGCGATGGCCAGCCCCAGACCTGTACCGTCTTTGGCGCGCGTATCAGAAGCATCGGCTTGCGAAAACTTCTGGAAAATACGCTCGCTGAATTGAGGTGGAATTCCAGGACCTCGATCGACTACCTCGATGCGCACTCGATGTTCGCCAATCACCACAGTACGTAAACTGACCGTACCCGCTTTCGGAGAATACTTACACGCATTCGACATCAAGTTCGCCATCACTTGTGCGAAACGATCTGGATCAACCCGCAAACTTGCATTTACCAACCCATTTTCCAAGGCTAATTGAACGCCTAATTTTTGCGCGAAGGCTTGGTTCGATTCAATCACATCGGCCAACAATTTTTCGAGCGGCACTTGCTGGAAATTAAAGTCCATCATATTCGCTTCGATTTTCTGCATGTCCAAAAGATCGTTAATCAAACGTCCTAAACGCTCTGCATTGCCCAAGGCAATTTGTCCCAATTTCGCCGCTGCTGGCGGTAACTCGCCGGTGGCACCACCCACCATCAAACCGAGACCACCTCGAATCGCGGTCAATGGCGTACGTAATTCATGACTGACGGTCGAGACGAATTGCGTCTTTAGTTTTTCAACACGTCTTTGCTCGGTGACATCACGTACGATCAAAATAAACTTACGTTGCCCAGCGTCGGCAAAACCACTCAAAGACAACTCAGCGATAAACGGCGTGCCATCCGCGCGTTTGAGTTGCACTTCTAATTCGGTATGCCCTTTCTCGATAAAGTCGGGTGCTTGAATGCCTTGCTGTAGCCGCTCGCTGAGGTCCTCCACGCAAAGATCCAAAAACGAACCTCCTGTCATCAATTCGACTGAACTCGCAAATATCTCCAAACCAGCGCGATTACACGATTCTATGGTCCAATACTTGTCTGTCGTGAGAATCGCGTCTGCTGCATTTTGCAAGACTGTTTGCATCCGCTCTGCGTTATCACGATTGAGCTGCTGTTGTGCCAGCAACTCCTGCAAACGTACCGCGACCAAAGCTTCCAAGCGCGCTTGATCTCGTTTGAGATGCCCCACACGCCACAAGTAAATCACCCATAACAGTCCAGCAATGATGGCGGCGACTAACCAGCGGAACCAATTCGTTTGGTAGTATTGTGGCGGGATCTCAATGTTGACGCTGGTGATGTGATCACTCCAGATTCCAAGATCATTGGTCGCCTTTACTTGAAAAGTGTATTCACCTGGATTGAGATTTGTATACGTCGTATTGCGATGATCGGCATCAATCTCAACCCAATCACGATCAAATCCAGCGAGCCGATAAGCGTAACGATTGGCACTGGGGTTCGTGAAATGTAGGGCAGCGAACTCGATTGAGAAGACTGATTCCTGCCGCGCAATAGTCAAGCTTAATGGCGCGGTGACGGGACCTTGCAGAGCGACACCGTCGACGCCTTTGCCGGATTTTAAGGAACGGTTAAAGACACTAATGTCAGTGATGGCGACTTGCGGCGGCACCGAGATCCGCTGGACTTTCTCCGGCATTACCACGGTCATCCCTTTGGTCCCGCCAAAATACAGCAAGCCATCCGCACTACGATGAGAAGGACCGGCAAAATTGTCCGACAACCCATCACTCACCGTATAGCGATACACATCGCCCGTATCAGGCTGAAAGCTAATCAACCCGTCCACAGTACTCAACCAGAGACGACCTTTTAAGTCACTCTCAATCGCTACAATTTTGGCGCGACCGATACTATTCGGTCCGTCATAACGTACAAAGAAATAACTACCATCGGTTCTTTGAACTAATTGATTCAAGCCGTTAATAGTACCTACCCAAATACGACCTTTAGCGTCTTGAAATAAGGACGACACATTGTCAGCGCTAATACTTTCAGGGTCTTTCGGATCATGCTTAAAATGGCTGAATTTTCCGGTCGCCAAGTCAAGTAAATCCAAACCACCGCCAACCCATTCTGCGCCAGCCCACACCCTACCTTGCTGATCATGCAGAATGACCGTCGTACCCTTTGCACTGCGGCTATGCGGATCTTTAGGATCCGATTGATATTTGGTATAGGTCTTCTGCAGCGGATCAAAGTGAATCAGACTATCACCGGTGCCTAACCATATTTTTCCTCCAGCAGCTGGAGCTATCACGTTGATGTAGTCATCGGCGATGCTGCCGAAATGAAAAACAGAAAACTCATCTTTAGTCGGATCAAGCCGGTTCAGGCCAACCGAAGTCCCCACCCATAGTGGCCCATTATTTTCTTGATACAAGCTATACGCGAGGTCGTTACTCAGAGTACCTTTGCGCTTTTTATCGGCCTGATAGCGTTTCAACACCTCGCCAGTTTGCGGATCAAACAAAGCCACGCCGCTATTGCTGCTCAGCCAGAGCTTGCCATCGCCCTTACCGGCGATGCGTAGCAAGGAATTGTTGGGACGTGGATTTTGCACATCTGCATCGAAAGGGATAATGCGACGGAAGCCACGGCTATTGAGGTTGGCGAGTGCGATACCATCGGTGAGCGTTGCCACCCACAACATACCACCGCGATCATGCAAAACGGCGCGCACATCATCTGAGGGCAAACTATAGGGGTCAATCGCTTGCTTCACAAATTGCGTAAAGCGTTCACGTGGCGCATCCCAACGCAGCAAGCCTGCCGAGAGCGTCGCTGCCCACACCGCGCCATTCCGATCGCTATACAAATAATTCACGCGACTCGATGGCGAATCGAGACGTTTGCGGGTCTCCCATGCCTGTTTGGTATCCCACAGGACAACACCGTTCTCTGTGCCTATCCATAAACGTTTTTGATCATCGATAAATAGGGAGCGGACGATATTCAATTTCGAGTCAGGGGCGCTGTCACTGTCGACGCGGAAATGCTGGAACTTCTGCGAGCCAGGTGCCAAGTAGTCGAGACCTGCAGGCCAAGTACCCGCCCACACACCACCAGCATCGTCGACTGCAATCGCATTTAAGTCATTCTTTCCCAAACTATCAGGAAGCTTGGGATCATGTGCATACAGCGTGAACTTTCCGGTGTGCGGATCGAAGTGCTGTAAGCCGCCCCAAGTCGCTAACCATAAGCCGTCTTTGCCATCAGGAGCGATCACTTTAATGATGCGCTGATTGCTCGGACCGCCTTCCAAGATATAGCGCGTAAAGTTGTTGGTCTTGGGATTAAAGAGTGCCAGGCCGTTCTGTGTACCCGCCCAAATCCGGCCTTGCTGGTCTTCATATAAAGCCGAGATACGATCATGCGGCAAGCTGGTTGGATCGTTCGCTTGGCTCTGATATTTTTCGCTGTGATAACCATCAAAACGATACAAGCCAGCGTTATTGGTCCCTATCCATATAAAACCCTGACGGTCTTGCAGCAACGATAAAGTTGATAGTTGATCGGCCCCCAGGGCCGACAGACGTTGAAAGCGCAGTTCGGAAGTGGATGCTGCATGCACCGTGAAGCCGAGCACCATGGTCGCCAACAACAGGATGACGAGGCGATACACAGCCAACGGTGATAGGACTTTCTTCAATGCAGAACCTTCCGCAGCAAGCAAATTGAGAGTGAATCACATCCGAGATATTGAGGTCTGTCCAAGCGAGTTTTTGGCAGACTGGCAGGAGCACAATGTGCCCAATTCGCATTTACCCCACCTTCAATCAACTTTGCCAATGGAGTTACTGTGTGTCAACACATTTTCGGGCGAAACGGAATTGCCGCAACAGTCCATCTGAGAAGTAGCAAACAGAATTTGTATTTTCTATTAAGCTTATTGTTAAATTTATAGCAAATAATCATTTCTCTACACTCATTCTGAAATCCTAGCCCCTCAATCGAGACTAGGTTGACGCCTATTTCCGCTATCATGTCGGTTTTTCTGAAATTACCATTACCCGATATGAAAATAGATAAAGACAGCGTCGTCACACTCCGCCTCACCGTGAGCGAAAGCACAGGCAAAGTACTCGAAAACGGCAAGACACCGGTCGCGTATTTGCACGGTGGTTACGACAACTTGCTACCAAAAATTGAAGAAGCCTTGCAAGGTCAAGAACCTGGCTTCAAGGTAGCGATGACTTTGGTCCCCGAAGATGCGTTTGGCGTACGTGATGAAAGCCTGCTCCGTACCATTTCCAAGAAAGATTTTCCGCCGGGCGTCAAAGTCGGCGGCGCCATGCAAGGCGTCAATGATCAAGGCGAAGAAACCATCTACACCGTACTCAAAATCAAGGGCGACCAAGTGATGTTGGATGGTAATCATCCTTTAGCTGGTAAAACCTTGAAAGTTGGTGTGCACGTGCTTGAAGTACGTCCTGCAACACCAGAAGAAATCGCCCATCGTCACGTGCATGGCGAACACGGTCATCATCACTAAGAACAACGGGGCGGATGTTCGCCCTTCATCAGCCTGATTTTTGCGGGGCAATCTATCACGAGACGATCAGTACTCACCCGCCCCGCAGAACTCGCCCGTATTCAAAAAACCGCATCGATCGAAGCTCGCAATTCATTACTGACTGGATCGGGTCTCATGTTAAGAACACGCGGTGATTCAACCCACTAGTTTCTTTCGTGGCCTACCACGCGCGGCTGGTTCAACGCGCCGTTCGGTTAGCTTGGCCATTTCGGTTTTGTAAGCTTCCGATCCCAACAACCACGCTTTATTGGTGGCGTCATTGATCTGATTAAAATGCGCCGACGACAATCCACGTTCCAATAATGCCCGATAGGCCGCTTCGCGTTGGAACGGCGTATTACCCAGCCCCCAGTACATGGAATGATCGGCCACTAAAGGATCCGCGCGCAAACCCAAATGATGCTGACAACTCGACCACGCATAGCTCGCAGGCTCATGCGCCAAATGCAAGCGCACTGGCATTTCTTCGATCAAGACGCAACAAGGTAAAAAGTATTGCTGGGCTTCGATCACGGTCGCTTTAAAACGCCCCTGCCACAACAACCCTGAACGCTTATATTTCGCATTGAAATAAGGAACGTAATAACGCCCTAACCACTGCATTAATTTACCCAAACCTTCCGCATCTGAAGGCGTGGCCAGCAAATGAAATCGATCGGGCAAAATGCAATAGGCGTGCAAACTCAACTTATATTGCTTGAGCCCTGCCTTGAGCCAATCAGCAAAAGCCTGATAGTCGGCATGATCGGCAAAAATAGTTTTGCCATCAATGCCGGCCTGCGTGATGTGATGCGTTTGATGCGGAATGACCAGACGCGGAAGCCGTGCCATGAAAGAACACCCTTTGCTGTGATTCGAAAAAGAAGCCCTGAGAAATTGGGGACATTGTAGATCAAATCACGACCAGCGCCTAAAGAGTTCGTCATACCAGCCCACACCAAGCTCATTAGTGTCCTTGTAGTTTGAGGCGCAGCTCACAACGCGGCATCGCCAATTGCAGCATGCTGAGGACGATTCCAGCGATCTTACGAATACGCTCCAGCTCACCCGCCGCAATCACCACGCGTTGAGGTCGATAGCGTCGGACTTCACGCAGTAGCCGGAACAAACTTCCTTGCACACTCCGCCGCTCTGTTTCTCTACCTTCGAGCACGAGATCGAACCGTAAGCCGCCTTGCTGATGAAGGTGAATGGATAGAAATAGCTGTGGCTGCTTCGCTTCCTGCGCCTGCGTTGTTTCCTCAGTCTGTGGTTCTGTTTGAAATCGAGAATCGCTGTGTGGTGACGCCTCTAACATCATGGTCTCCTTGTCTAAATGGTTGGTGATCGATCAGCAACTGCGCCAGATCGAGCGTGACTAGCGTAAGCAAGCAAGGTGAAGACAACATGAAGCGAATGTGAAGTCATCTGAAAAAAGAATTGGTATAAGCCTCACCTCTGTTGACCATCGAATTTACTTTAGAAATCATCTGATGAAAAAGATAGCAAAGTTCACAATTCAACAAGGTGGCGCAGAACTTGCATTGAATCCTTGAGCGTTCTTGACTTCATAAAACGCCATTGATAATCAATATAGAAAGGGAAACGCATGCTGGACCCGCATGCTACCAGTCTTCGCATCGTGGTAATCAATACGATTAGCCACCCTCATGATCTTGAACAGGACCGCGATCCGCATCTGGAGGCACAACTCCAGCGTTCGCGCGACTTGCGCATAGGCTTGCTACAAGCGGGTTACAACGTCATCGCCTCCATCCCAGGTGACATCTATTTGATTGAACGCCTGACCCAGCTTCAACCTGATCTGATCATCATCGATGCTGAATCCGATGCGCGCGATGTGCTCGAAGATCTAGTGATGGTCAGCCGCGATGCGCCGCGCCCGATTGTGTTATTTACGGAAGAAGGGAATCCGTCACAACTCGCCGCCGCCATGAACGCGGGCGTTTCCGCCTATGTCGTCGCTGGGCTTCAAGTCGATCGCGTCAAGCCCGTCTTAGAAGTCGCTGTAGCGCGTTTTAACGCCGATCAAAAGCTACGCAATGAGCTGCACGAAACCAAGACCAAACTCGCCGAACGCAAGATCATCGACAAAGCGAAGGGAGTCTTGATGTCCAAGCATGGTCTGAGCGAAGAAGCAGCCTATCAAAAACTGCGCAAGCAAGCGATGGAAAAAAATCTCAGATTGGTTGATCTGGCGCAGCGCATACTCGATGTTGCAGATTTGCTCGGCTAGCAAGTCGCCTTTGAGTCATCCGTTCCAACTTGGTGCGACGCACAATTAATGCGCATACACCTCGACCCAAAGCAGTGCAATCACGTGCCGGTTCCCAATAAAAGTAATAAGACCACTGTCCCTTACTCTCAGTCCGCTCATTAGCTGCCATCGACAACAACAAAGCCTCGACACGAGAGGAAAACGAGAGCGAAATCAGCTTCTCTTACGCCAAGGCCAGATACCAACACCGTGCTCAAAGCTGCTCCACTCCAGACCACTCCAGCCCACTTTCTTTTGCCGCAGAAATCGTGGCACGCTCTTTGCTAAATCAAAATTGAACTACCGAATTTAAATGAGCCAGCCAACGGCGGTTGGCTTATTTCAGACAAAGGCGTCTTCACCGCACCCTGCGCATTTTTTGCGCACTCAGGGTCCGGTGCAGATGCCTTTTTTGTTTTACGCGATGAAAAACAGGAGCCAGCATGCCACACATGAAATTGAACAAAGACATTTCACACGATTCGGATACTCCGGCAAGCAACAGCATGAATCACAGAGAGGAAGCCTTGAACCATGACACAACGAACACTCCCCATTTTGGTCGTCGCCAACTCTTACAAGGTGCTGGTGCGCTGGCAGCTAGTGCCATGTTGAGCAATGGCGTATGGGCAGCAGGCTCCGACAAGCCTGAAAAAGAGGAAGTCAAAATCGGCTTCATTCCTTTGACGGATTGTGCGTCTGTGGTGATGGCCTCGGTGCTGGGCTTCGACAAAAAGTACGGAATCAAAATTATTCCAACCAAAGAATCTTCTTGGGCCAGTGTGCGCGATAAATTGGTCAATGGCGAACTCGATGCAGCGCACGTTCTATATGGCTTGATCTATGGCGTGCAATTGGGGATTGGCGGTCCGAAGAAGGATATGAATATTCTGATGACGCTCAATAATAATGGGCAAGCCATTACGCTCTCGAAAAAACTGGCGGACAAAGGCGCAGTGGATGGTCCTGGCCTCGCCAAACTGATGACGAGAGAAAAACGCGACTACACCTTCGCACAAACTTTCCCGACCGGCACTCATGCGATGTGGTTGTACTACTGGCTCGCTGCACACGGCATCAACCCGATGAAAGACGCCAAAGTGATTACCGTGCCACCACCGCAAATGGTGGCGAATATGCGGGTCGATAATATGGATGGCTACTGCGTTGGTGAGCCTTGGAATCACCGCGCCATTGCCGATGGCATCGGCATCACGGCCGTCACGACGCAAGATATTTGGAAAGACCACCCAGAAAAAGTCTTGGGCACTACGGCTGAATTCACACAAAAATATCCAAACACTGCGAGAGCCATGATCGCCGCGATCCTAGAGGCTAGCCGCTGGATCGATGCGTCCCTCAGCAACAAACAAAAAATGGCGGAAACGATTGCTGAGAAGTCCTACGTCAATACTTCGGTCGACGTCATCAACCAACGTATTTTGGGCCGCTATCAAAATGGACTAGGTAAGACTTGGGATGATCCTAACTACATGAAGTTTTTCAATGATGGTGCGGTCAACTTCCCTTACCTCTCCGATGGGATGTGGTTCCTGACCCAGCATCGCCGTTGGGGTTTGTTGAAATCTGATCCCGACTACCTGGCCGTTGCGCAAGCGGTGAACCGTATCGATCTGTACAAAGACGGCGCCAGTTTGGCCAAGGTCAACGTCCCGAAAGATCCTATGCGTAAAAGCAAATTGCTCGATGGCACAGTCTGGGATGGTAAGAATCCCGCCGCCTACGCTGCATCCTTCAAAATCAAAGCATGAGTGTGAGTATGACTGCCAGCCTAAGCCCCAGCAATTCCGTCAAATTGGCGAGCGAGACGTCTGTTTCCAACACGAGTAGTACGCCACTCAAAGTGAAGCCTTTACACGATAGCCATCAAGGCGCTAATGAAGAGGTCTACCACAATCGTGTGAAGCATTACTTTGCTCAAGCCAAAGCACTCGTCCGTAGTGGTTTCCTTTATCTCTTGCCACGTTTCTTGGGCTTAGCTTTGTTAGTCTTAATCTGGTCCATCATCGCGGAAAAGAACAATTCCTTGCCCTCACCGACTGCGACATGGCAGGAAGCGGTCAAGGTATTTTCTGACCCTTTCTATCAAAATGGTCCCAACGATCAAGGCATTGGCTGGAACATCTATGCCTCCTTAAAACGCGTCGCGGTTGGTTTTGGCTTGGCCGCTTTGTGTGGCATTCCGCTGGGCTTTTTGATTGGTCGCTATCGCTTCTTGAGTGGCATGTTCAATCCCATCATTAGCTTACTGAAACCTGTTTCTCCTTTGGCGTGGTTACCGATCGGTTTGTTGGTGTTTAAAGCGGCCCACCCGGCAGCGATTTGGTCGATCTTCATTTGCTCGATCTGGCCTATGTTGATCAATACGGCGATTGGGGTACAGCGCATTCCTCAAGACTATTTGAATGTGGCCAAGGTCTTGGATTTGAGCGCTTGGCGCGTCCTCACCCGCATCTATATTCCGAGCGTCTTGCCCTACATGTTGACCGGTGTGCGTTTGGCGATTGGCACGGCGTGGTTGGTCATCGTCGCCGCGGAGATGTTAACGGGTGGTGTTGGTATCGGCTTCTGGGTTTGGGATGAATGGAATAACTTGAATGTGCCACACATTCTGATCGCGATTGTGGTGATCGGTTTAGTCGGTCTCATTCTCGAACAAATTTTGATTGCAGCGGCACGCGCATTCACCTACGACGAATAAACAGGGTGCACTCATGGATCAACTTAAAAAGTATATTGAAGTTCAAAACGTCGAGATGTTTTTCGATACCAAGCGCGGTCGCTTTCATGCATTGAAAGACATCAACTTGAGTATCGCCAAAGGGGAATTTATCAGCCTGATTGGCCATTCTGGCTGTGGTAAATCGACACTACTGAATTTGCTCGCGGGACTCACGACCGCCACCAGCGGCACCTTGATTTGCGCGAATCGCGAAATCGCCGGTCCGTCTCCAGAACGTGGCGTGGTGTTTCAAAATCATTCCTTGCTGCCGTGGTTAAACTGTTTTGAAAATATCTATCTCGCCGTTGAACGCGTCTTTGGTCGCGCGGAGCGGGTCAGCAAATTAGTCGCCCGTACCCATCGCGCTTTGGACTTGGTCGGACTCAGCGCCGCTGAAAAGAAACGCCCGCATGAAATTTCCGGCGGTATGAAACAACGCGTCGGTATCGCTCGCGCTTTGGCGATTGAGCCAAAAGTCTTGCTGATGGATGAGCCGTTCGGTGCCCTCGATGCCTTGACACGCGCCCATTTGCAAGATGAGTTACTCCGTATCGTCGCGCAAACGCAATCGACTGTGGTGATGGTCACGCATGATGTTGACGAAGCCGTGTTGTTATCGGATCGCATCGTCATGCTCAGCAATGGTCCCGCCGCCACCATCGGAGAAATTCTAGAGGTCGATTTGCCGCGCCCCCGTGACCGCGTCGCCTTAGCCGATAACGCACGTTACG